>JAMCZQ010000005.1 GCA_023485295.1 Candidatus Marsarchaeota archaeon
ACGCACGGCCATATGGGCCATATAGTTTTCAAGGACAAGCTGCAGCTCCTGGCTCCTGCCTACTGCGAACAGAGGTATCAAAACTTTGCCACCGTTGGATATAGTCGATTTTATTATGTCCATCAGGTTCTTTTCGGCATCATGCCTGTTGGCAGTTATGTCGTTCGGCCCGCCATACGTGCTTTCTATGAAAAGTGAGTCTATCCTTGGATATTTTGTAGCTGCGGGATCGAACAGCCTCGTAAAGCCGTATTTCATGTCGCCCGTATGCACTATGTTGTACATGCCTTCCCCTACATGCAGATGCACTGTAGAGCTACCAAGTATGTGCCCGGCATTGTGGTATGTAAGCTTTATCTCGTCAGTAATGTTCGTTACCTCGTTGTAATCCCTTGTTATCATGTGCGTGAGCATTTTTCTGATGTCCTTCTCGCCATAGAGCGGGGTTCCGCCACTGCGCTGCACAAGCTTCGCGTAGTCGTTCAGCAGCAGCGCTGCAAGGTCGCGCGTGGGCGGGGTGCAGTAGACTGGCCCATCGTAGCCGTATTTGAATAGATACGGCACAAAGCCTATATGGTCCATATGGCCGTGCGTTACTATAACTGCGTCTAGTTCGTTTATTGAAAAGTTTGCACTGTCAAGGTATGGAAACGCCTTGTTGCCTTCGGAATTCGCATTTGCATCAAGCCCTTTGACCCCTGGTTCAGGGCTTATGCCGCAGTCTATCATTATTTTGGAATGCGGGGTCTCAAGCAGCAGGCAACTCCTTCCGACCTCGCGGAAGCCTCCGAGCGCAGTAGCCTTGAACCATTCGCTTTTTGCTATTACCTTGTTTATGTTTTTGCCTATGCCGCTCAGGAACTTCTTCCTGAAATCGCTCTCGTTAAAAAGCAGCTGCCTGACGCCCTTGATCGTTTCGCTGTCCATTGTCGGCATGCGCAGCACTTTTGGCACCCAGCCCGTCTGCACTGCTATCTCCTTAAGGGTAGCTCCGCCCTTGCCTATAACCAGGCCTGGCTTCAGGGCTTCTATATAAACTTCGGCGAAATCAGGCACAAATTTTATGCTTGCGACAGAAGCCTCCTTCGGTATTATGCTTTCTACTACCTCTTTTGCCTTGTCTGGCTGCATCAGTGCACTGCTCTCGCTGCGCACTATCAGCTTTTTCTTTATTACAGAGGCTATATTGCGCACTACGTCCTCGTCCGAATAGACTGCCTTTATGCTTTTGACAGTTATCACTATGTCGGGGCCTTCGAATTCGGTCTTTACTAATCCTGCGCCTTTTGGCAAAAGAGAGTCTATCTTTTTTGAAAGCTCTTCAATCCTTTCCTTGTCATTGTCTTTTTCTGTTTTTTTGTCTTCCAAAGCATCACTTCTGAAAATGAGGTGGCATTGCTGGTTAAAGCATAATTGATTACTTTTGTGAAAGCACCTTCTCTAGGTCCTTTCCAGTATATTCTGTGTAGCCTGCGCCTTTTGTTATAGATGCAACTGTTATCGTGTTGCCTGTAGCTGAATCCCTTTTCATTGCAATGTTCAGGGCTTTTGCAGCCATCTTTATGCCTTCTTTAACGCTCATGTTCTGCTTGTACGCATCCTCCAGGTAGCCCAGTGCAGTAAGCGAGCCGCTGCCCGTAGAGGTGAACTTGCTCTCCTCAGAATAACCGCCTGCAGCGTCAAGATTGTATATATAATTCTTGTCTTCGTCAACCCCGCCAACTATGAGCTGTATGTAAAACGGCATCATTTTGTTCTCCTGGAGTATTATGGAGAGCAGTGTGGCCGCAGATTTAGGGGACATCGGCTTGTGCTCGTTCATCTTGTATATCTCGTTCTGAATCTTAAGTATGCGTATCAGCTCCTGTGCGTCTCCCACAAGGCCGGCTATCGTCATGCCAAGATTAGAGTCTATCGGCCATACCTTCCTGGCTTCAGTGCTGGCAATGAACGTATCCATTGTGGCTCTCGAATCCGCGCCTATGACAACGCCGTCGCTGCAAACAATGCCGACTGTAGTCGTGCCTTTCATATATCTCTTAAATTGCTTTTCATCCATATGTTCACCTTGCATGAGTAAGCGCAATTTATATTTTATTTACCAGGTCTTATACTGGTTGCTTCAGCGATAATCTACATATTGCTGCAGCGAATAACGCACAGCACAGAGCTTAGATGGCAAACTGGAATACCCACTACCATTACTTATCTAATAATGCAGGCCGGCTTTCTGCGCCGCGCCCATATAAGTACTGGCCATTTACTTATTCCAATGTTAATTATAAAAGGCTTACTGTAAATAAAATTTATGCCTCTATAACGCTTCCGTTGCCAACGAATTGCTGCTTTGCATCTGACAGCTCTGCATATCCGAATGTCCTGTGCAGCTTAGTTATCTTTACCTTATATATGTTTCCGATCCTTGTCTTAGCGTGATTTATAAAAATTACAAAGTTGCCTATGTGGCTTATGCCTTCGCCGCGTGCTCCCTTCGCTTCGACCCTTAGGTCAACCTCCATACCCTCTTCTATCTCGTTCGCCATGTCCATTCTACCACCCTATATCTTTGCTTGGCAGGAATATTTCACACGCATCTCTGCATGCCCCTACCAATCATCCATATACAATTTTACAATAGCATTTATAAGCTTATTCTGCAGTTTCTTTTACAGCGCTGTTTATTTGGGGAACGACGAACGCTAGACAAAGATTTATAAGCTATTTTGGCATGCGGCGCATGAGCCGATACAATGCCACGGCGGAAACAGCTGTGAGCAGCAGCATGATCACAAACGATATATTCCTGTACTTGTTTATGCTGGAAAGCTGGGACTGTGCGCTTGCATACGACAGGTTGAGCAGATTCTCAGCCAGGCCAGGGTCCTCGTTTGCAATCGACTTTGCCTTGCTCAAGTCTGAATACGCCTGCTTGAGGTTGGGGTAAAATATGAGGTAGCTGCTTTTGTTTACCTCGTTCAGAAGCGATTCGGTCTTGTTTATTGATGCATTTATGCTTGCCTGGCTCACCGTAGCAAGGTATGCATTGCTTTGGGGCTTTTGGTACATGGACAGCAGCGCTATGGAGGCGAATATGACGATCGCCATGGCCAGAAGCGCTGCACCATATCTGGGCGTGATTACGGTCATAGATTTACATCTATGTTCAGTTGCTCCTTGAGTTCCCTGTACCTGTTCCTTATCGTCACTTCAGTTACTCCTGCGACATCCGCTACCTCTTTTTGCGTACGCCTCTCGCCTGCCAGTGCGCCTGCTATGTATACCGCAGCAGCGCTCACGCCTGTCGGGCTCCTGCCCGACACAAGGCCTTTCTTCATTGCCTCGTGCAGCAGCTGGACGGCCTTTTCCTGAGCTTCGCCGCTGAGCTTCAATGCGTTCACGTACCTAGGCACGTAGCTTATTGGATCAGTCAGTGGTATCTTCAGGCCGAGCTCGTGCGATATCGCCCTGTAGGCCCTGCCTATCTCCTTCTTCGGAAGTCCAGATATGCTTGCAATCTCGTCAAGAGTCCTTGGCATGCCTGCCTTTCTGCAAGCAGCGTATATTACAGCCTGCACCACAGTCTCAATCGGCCTGCCGCGTATGAGGTTGTTCTGCACGCACTTCCTGTAAAGCAGCGCTGCGTTTTCCCTTATGTTTTCTGGAAGACCGAGATAGCTTGACACTCTATTGAGCTCCGGCAGCGCTATAAGGTAATTCCTTTCGCTGGAGCTTGCTATGCTTGCCCTTTTATGCCACTTCCTCATCCTGTACAGTTGGGCCTGGCGCTTTGAGGGTATGCGCACGCCTCTTATGTCCTTGTTGTAAAGATCAATCTCCGTGACTAGGCCTTTGTTGGGCCTTGTATATTTCATGGGCGCTCCTGTCCTTGCCCTTGAATTTCTCTGGTCTGAGTCGAACGCTCTCCATTCTGGGCCAGTGTCCGTTATATTTTCTTCTATAACCAGGCCGCAGTTGTTGCACACAAGCTCGCCGCGCTCGCTGTCGTATATCAAGTCTGTGCTTCCGCAGCTTGGGCATACCTTGTTAACTTCTGTCACTGCAGAAGTGAAACCCTGGGAAGGCTGCTGAGCCGATGCCGGGACAATTTCGTTCTTCGGCCTGCCGCGCTTCTTTTCTTCCTTGCCGGTATCAATGTTTACCTTATTATTCGTAACGGTCAGTTTGCGTATAGCTGGAGCCTTACTTCCGGAATTCTTTGACTTTTTGACATTTTTCTTTGTTGCCATCATATCATCCTTTTAAGCATGGACGTTTTCTGCGACGTCAGAGTAAATATTTTTTCCGCTTCATACAAATAAGCTTTTAAATCTTTCTAAAAACAGGCACTTATATAATGTAGCAATATATATTTAAATATTTCTGTTGCCGCATGGCAGCCCTGGATGGCAGGCTGCCTGCAAAGGCATTCCGATATTAGGCGCACAGCGTGCAAAACTATTTAAAACTTTAATAATGAAAGTGTATTAGGTGATCGGATGCGCGTTTCGGAAATATACAACCTCGACATATACAGCGACAATGGGCAATACCTTGGCGAAGTGAAGGATGCAATAGTGGACCTTGAAAAGGGAGAGGTCAGCCGTGTTCTTATGGAGGAATGGAAGAATGCAGGGGAAGAGGAAGTGAAAAGGATGATACAGCAAAAAAGCATACTCTTCAAGAACATAAAGAACATAAGCGACGTAGTGCTAGTCTCCTCATCGGGAAGCGCGCAGAAATCGCAGGTAGCCTCTTCAAGCACTGAGCTTTCTGATCTTGCTGGCAGGTAAAGGTCTTTTTTCCTTTCAGCCCTGTGATCTTTTTCTTTTCAGTTTTTGAATTGCTTTTATTTATTACTTCATGACTTGTAGCTAATGCAGCGGTCAGCAGGTGGCGTGCCTCCTTATCAGTTATGGCAGCTGCCTCAAGCATCTATACTGCACGACGATTTGCCCATTTTTGGCAGTTATTCGACAAAATTAGTCGGAACCACACAGTTTATTTTGTGATGATGCTACAAATCCCGCTTGTTTGCGAATTTTGCCACTATCTGCTTCACGAGATTGACAACTTTGTCTTCATTTTCCTCTTTCGTGGTGCCCGGCCTTACTGGATTGTATGAGTGGTCTGCATTGGGCACTACGTGTATGGTGTAGTTGGCAAATATTGGGGGCGCATCCTTTACGTTCCACAGCGGATCTGAGTCTCCGACTATAAACTCCACTGGCAGAGACAGCCCTTCAAGGTGGGTGTGTGGAAATTCATGCCTTATGTCGCTTGGTCTGTTCATTTCATGCATAGGGTAACCCATAGATATGACACCCTTCACGCCGAGATCCTTTCTGCCAGCAAAAAGCGTGCCTATGTAGCCGCCCTGGGATTTTCCTACTATCACGATATTTTTTGACCCCATATACCTTATGCATGCTTCAAGCTCCTGCTTGCTTCTATTGAAGTCCATTTTCTGCTCGTCCGTTCCTCCAAAAAAAGAAAAATTAAACCTTAAAACAGAGTATTCGCCGCTTAACGCATCGAACAGCTTCTGGATAAGGCTATAGTGCATATCGACATTGCTCCCATGAGCCAATATTATGTTGAGTTTAGAGCCTTTTCTTATAGCAGCATCGATTTCTATGCTTTTTCCACCGGCATTTATTCGGCCTTCCATTCAAATCACCAAGACAGCTAAACTATTTTTATGCATCATTATGGCATATGGCTGTCGCAGCATTCATTTCAGTACCTGCGGCAGTTTTATCCCGCGCTGGCCCTTGTAGAAGCCTGCATAAGCATTGCCGGTCTTGTTCTGCAGCTTGACGAATATGATGTGTGCGAACCTTTGCTTTGGCCTAAGCCTTATTGCATAGGGTGCATTGTTTATGACTTCTAGTGTTATGGTTCCCTTGAACCCTGCGTCTATGATTGTTGGCGGCATGGACAGGCCGTGCCTTGCCCATGTGCTTCTCAGCTCGACAAACCCGGCTACGTCATCCGGGACCTCCATGTATTCGGAAGTGGTTAGCAGAACCTGCTCCTTTGATGCTATCACCATCTCCTTGACGTTTTTCTTTATGTTGAAGCATTTTTTTATATCTTCATCGTTCGACATAGGGTCCATGACGAAACCGCTGCCCATGTCCTTGTGATACGCTATTTCGGCAGCCAGGCGCATGTCTATTCCGTTCTCGCGCACCATGTCGTTGTAAAAAGGCTTTATGATAAGCCTCTTCATTTTTATCATGCCGTTTATGTCATAGTCTGAAAGTATCAAGCCAACACCATGAAATCTTTTTTAAAAAGACATATATAATTATTCTTGTTTAAATAAATCGCTTGTTGCATAAGCTCGGGCTCCCATCGTCTAGCCCGGCCAAGGACGTGGGGCTTTCAACCCTAAAACACGGGTTCAAATCCCGTTGGGAGCACTTATTTATAATTTCCAGGAGTTAAATATAAGGAATGGAATACGCATACAGCAAGGATAGGATAAAATATATAGGCAAAAAGCTGACCGTGCTTGACAAGTTGGTGATTGACTTTTTATCGTACATTAATTCTGACTATGTCATAGTAAGCGGTTACATTGCTATACTTTTCGGCATGGATAGGCATACCGAAGATATAGATATTTTTATAAAACCTATGAACTTAAAGGATTTCTCCAGTTTATTCAATAAAATAGCTTATTCGAAAAAGTATTATTGCATAAACGCCAAGGACGCTAAGGACGCGTATGAAATCCTTAATGAAAAAAGCTCAATACGATTCGCAGAGAAGGATACCTTTGATCCGAATTTTGAAATAAAATTCCCCCAAAACGAGCTTAACTGGTACGCTTTAAACAACAGCATGGTTGTCGATATGGGAAAGAGCAGAATAAGGATAAGCCCGATAGAACTGCAGCTAGCATACAAACTTTACTTAGGAAGCGACAAGGATTATGAGGATGCAGCGCATTTATACACGATATTCAGGGAAAACATAAACAAGAAGGAATTAAAAAACTTCATAAAAAAGTTAGATATAAAAACAAGAGTAGTCAAAAGGGTATTAGGTAATGATATATGAAAAAGAGCAGTCTGCTTATAGAGTTGGCAAAAGAAAAAAAGCGCAATGCAGACGACAACCTCAAGTTCGTAAAGCTTCGTGCAGAATGGATAAAACGGAAAAGCAACAAGGACTGGAGCAAGCGCCAGAAATCCATAATCGACAGTTTATATAACTCTAACAGGAAGCTGAAGCTCAAAAAAGCAAAGGCGTAGCGCTCGCCCCAATACGGTAAAGCCAGCTCAAATCTTATTGGGAGCACTGACTTCTTTTGTGAAGATATAATGCTATCAAAGAGGCAAACGAAAAGGCAGTTGCGCATAATAGGGTCGACTGGCGGCACTTTGGAGGAATTCAGAAAGCTCGTAGCAAATTCGGGCTCCCTGAAAATAAAAATCTGGAAGACAGTAAGGCTTGAAGAGATCAAGGCAGCATTGGAAAGCCCCGAAGCGCCAGAGAGGGAGGGCCGCATACTTGTAAAAGTATAAGATTGGATAGATATAAACTCCATAAAACTGCGTGCTATCTTGCTGATTGTTGGGTTATTTACGCGCATTGTTTTTGCGCCTGTGCAAGCATTTTAGACTTTTGGCTACATATCATAATGCAATTCTGTGCATTTATCGGTGCGGGCTAATGAAAGTGTATATAGAGACTTATGGATGCACCCTAAACCAGGCGGATAGCGGAATAATTTCAAGCGCTATGTCAAGCAATGGGGTAGAGCTGTGCAATGAGGAAAGCGATGCGGATGTTGTGCTGCTCAATACATGCACTGTGAAAGGCGCAACGCAGAACAGGATCGTATACAGGCTTAAGGAGCTCGAAAGGTCAGGCAAGCGCATGATAGTGACTGGGTGCATGGCAGGGGCTAATTCTGACATCATAGAGCGCTATGCACCGAGCGCCAGCATAGCCACCATACACAATGTGGAAAGCATGCCTAGGATTGCTCATGAGGCGTTCAGCGGCAACCGCATCCTTGCGCTTGGCACAGGCCCTGACAGCAGGCTTGACTTCTATGCGCATGACGGCTCTGTGATAGCGAAGGTACCTCTCAGCGATGGCTGCCTTAGCTCGTGCTCTTTCTGCGAAACGAAATTTGCCAGGGGCAGCCTGCACAGCTTTGATGAAGACATGATTCTGCAAGCAGTGGCCTACAGTGTCAGGAATGGCGCAAGGGAGGTAGACCTTACTGCACAGGACACAGGAGCGTATGGCATAGACAGGGGCACGAACATAGCAAGGCTTGCAGAAAGGCTAGGCTCAATTGACGGCAGCTTCAAGGCAAGGATAGGCATGCTGAATCCTGAGCATCTGCACAGGTACATGGACGAGCTTATAGATGCGTTAAAATCGGAAAAGCTCTATAAATTCCTGCATCTTCCTCTGCAGTCAGGCAGTGACAGCGTGCTGAAGGCCATGCGAAGAGGCTATACCGTTGACGCGTTTATGGGATATGTAAAAGAACTGCGCAAAAAAATCAATGGCATAACAATAGAAACAGACATTATAGTTGGCTACCCTACAGAAACAGAGGACGATTTTGATATGACGGTAAGCGCGCTGAAGGACTTCAGGCCATACGTGACAAACATATCCAAATTTACCAAGCGCCCGCATGCATCCGCCTCACAGATGAAGCAGCTTGCTCCTGAAACAATAAACGAACGCAGCGCAGAATTGTCAAGGCTTGTCAGGAGCATGCAGGCCGAAGATAGGAATGCCTCAATAGGCGAGATTGCTGATGTATTGCTCACAGAGAAAGGGCCAAGCTCGCTGAACGGAAGGGACGGCAGCTACAGGCAGGTTGTAATGCAAAACGGCAATGCCGGCGCCAAGAATAAAATCGGCGATACCGTAGCAGTGCAGATATACGCTGCGACTTCAAACGCATTATACGGAAGAATAGAGGAATGATGCATTGTATAGCAATAAGATAAGCGATTATTTCAAAGCCAACGCGATAGGGCTAGGTGACATAGTGCGCATAGAGCGCGACGGCATAAGCGAGGAGGGCGAGCTCATGCCAAGCACGGAAGCCAACAGTAGCGATGTGGTGATAATAAAGTTGAAAAGCGGATACAACATAGGCGTAGAATTTGAAGGGTCAAAGATCTCGCTCGTGCGCAAGGGCAACAGCAGCATCAGTTTTCCAACTGCAGATGTGAAAGAAGAGAAAGGATTGCCGAAAGTGCGGCTTATATACACAGGCGGCACAATAGGCAGCAAGCTTGATTACAGGACCGGAGGCGTGTACATGCTGCTAAAGCCGGAGGAGCTGCTTTATGAAGTGCCTGAGCTTGCCGGCGTTGCAGATATAGAAGTGAAGCCGCTTTACAGCATTTCCAGCGAGGACATGTCGTATCATGAATGGAAAGGAATAGCAGAGGAGGTCGCCAAGGCCTATAACGAAAATGCGCACGGAGCCGTAGTAACGATAGGCACAGATACGATGCACTACGCGGCTGCCGCACTCTCGTTCATGCTAAAAGACATAGGAATGCCTGTGGTGCTCACAGGAGCGCAGAGAAGCAGCGACAGGGGCTCAAGCGATGCGTTCATGAACCTGTATTGCTCCGCAGTGCTTGCGGCTAAATCGGACATTGCAGGAGTAGGCATCTGCATGCACAAAAGTTCATCGGATGACGAATGCGGTTTCATGCTTGGCACAAGGGCCAGAAAGATGCATACTTCAAGGAGGGACGCGTTTAGGCCGGTAAACAGCAGTTATATGGCTGAGGTTGCTTCAGACGGCAGCATAAGGTACGGAAAAATGCAATACAAAAAAGTGCAGAAGGGAAGAAGGAGCTTCAAGCCAATGACAAATTTTGAGCCAAAGGTTGCGCTGCTCAAAGCTTACCCGAATTCAGACCCTGAAATAATAGACCATTATGTGGAGAAGAAGTACAAGGGCATAATAATAGAAGGCACCGGCTTAGGGCATACTCCCGTATCCACGCAGCATCAGGGCCTTTCTTGGCTGCCGAATATAAAGAATGCAATAGACAGCGGGCTCATAGTCGGCATGACTTCGCAGTGCCTGTATGGCAGGGTGAACCCAAACGTCTACAGGAACCTTAGGCTGCTGAGCGGTGCCGGCGTGCTCTACTGCGAAGACATGCTTCCTGAAGTGGCGTATGTTAAATTGGGTTGGCTGCTTGGAAATTACCCTGAAAATGATGCACGGCAAATGCTTACCAAGAACATAGCAGGCGAAATAAGCGACCGCAGCAGGTATGGAGAATTTTTATTATGATGGGCTGATATGATGGCAGATCTTGGCAGGTATAAGCGCTTGGGCTTCATGTGCGGGCTTGAGATACACCAGAGGCTTGCCACAGAAAGCAAGCTGTTCTGCTCATGCAGCGCCAGCCTCAGCGAAGGTGTGCCTGAAGGAACGGTTACAAGAAGGCAGCGCGCAGTGGCCGGAGAGCTTGGCGTTGTGGACAGGTCTGCAAAATTCGAGGAGAAAAGAAGCAGGCTCTTTGAATACGAGCTGCACGAGGGCCATGCCTGCCTTGTAGACATAGACGAAGAGCCGCCACACAGCCTGAACGAAGAAGCGCTAGGGATTGTATTGGCCCTGGCAAAATCACTGCATATGAATGTTGGCGCGGAGCTCGAGCCCATGCGCAAGGAAGTCGTGGACGGAAGCAACCCGAGCGCATTCCAAAGGAGCATTCTTATAGGATTGAACGGCAGCATGGAAGTTGGCGGGCACGAGATACTTATACCTTCGATGTTCCTAGAAGAAGAATCAGCAGGCATAATATCTTCAAGCAGCGAATCGATAAGGTATGACACCTCAAGGATAGGCATACCTTTGGTCGAGATAGACACATTCCCATATATAAGCAGCCCTGAAGAGGCAAGAGATGTTGCACTGCAGATAGGAACGCTGCTCAGGCTCACTGGAAAAGTGCAAAGGGGCATAGGCTCCATAAGGCAGGATGTCAATGTTTCGATAAAAGGCGGCGCAAGGGTCGAAATAAAGGGGCTTCAGGAGCTAAGCGACATGGACAAGTTCATAGAAAACGAAGTGGCAAGGCAGGAAAAACTTTTGGAGATAATCAAGCTGCTGAAGAGCAGAAACGCATCAGTAGGCCAGGCGCATGACCTAACTCACGTGTTTTCCGGCAGCCATGCAAAGATTATAAGCGCTGCGCTCGGCTCCGGCGGTGCAGTCCTTGGATTCAAGCTTGGGGGCTTTTCAGGGGTGCTTGGCATGGAGGTTAACCCAGGAAAGAGGCTGGGAACTGAAATAAGCGATTACGCAAAGATGGGCGGCGTCAAAGGCCTTATACACAGCGATGAGGACCTTGCCAAGTATGGCATTACTCAATCAGAGATCGGCGCTGTAAGAAAGGCGCTTGGAATGAAACAGGAGGATGCATTCATAATCATAGCGGACAGGCGCAGGAATGCAGCGATGGCCATAGAATTTGCAATAGAGCGTGCCAAGATGGCGGTAGAGATGGTGCCTGAAGAAACCCGCGCAGCATATGACAAGGAGCACTTTACCACCAGGTTTATGAGGCCGCTCCCTGGAGGTTCCAGGATGTATCCTGAGACCGATGCAAAGCCTATCCTCATCGCGAAGCAGAGCTTGGAAGAAGCTGCAAGAAACGCAGTTGATGTTGAAAAAGAGCAGGCGCTTCTTGAAGCCGAGCTAAATGACAAGGCTCTTGCAAAGCAAATGATGCTATCGCCAAGGCTCCAGCTATACAGACGCATTGGCAGCATAAAGGGAATAGACAAGCGCTTTGTTGCAAATGTACTGCTGCAGCGCTTTACTGAAATGCGCAGGGACGGGATCAATGCAGAGGCATTGCCTGAAGAAAGGCTTATGGAAATATTCAAGGCCTATTCAGACAAAAGGATTACGAAGCAGGCCCTTGATGAGCTGATAAGGCTTGCATTAAAGCGCAATGAAAGCATAGCCGAGATCATCAGGGAAAACGGGTTGGAAAGGATAAGCGGCGAAAGGCTTAGGAAGCTGCTGAAAAGCGAAGGTGCCGAAAGCTGCAAGAGGAATGAATTGGCTGCGTTTATGGGCAAATTCATGTCAAAATACAGGCTGAATGTCGATGGCGCGGAATTAAACGAGGAGCTGGGAAAGATTATTGGTTCCGCAAGTTAAGCATCAGATGAATTTTGAAGCATTCTTTTTTATTATAACGTCGTCTTCCAGCCTTACGCCTCCGAATCCGTAAATGTAGATTCCAGGCTCATCGCTAACCACCATGTTCTCAAGCATGGTCTTCTTTGTAGTTGTAGGACCGATCCCGTCATGAACATCTATGCCTATCTGGTGCCCCAGTGAATGCGTGAATCTGCCCTTGTAGATGCCGCCAGCCGCTGTGTTTATGAATTCCGCAACTGCATTGTGCGCTGTGCTTCCATCCGCGCCTGCCTTGAGGTTTTCCAAGCCAATCTCCTGGGCTTTCTGCACTGTTTCGTATATGCGCACCATGCGCTTGTATTTTTCAGAGCTTTTATCCGGCTTGAATATAAATGTTCGCGTTATGTCGGCACAGTAGTTCTCGTATTTTGCCCCTACGTCCATCAATAGGAATTCGTTTGGCTTAAGCCTGGAGTTGTCAGGCATGTGGTGCGGCAGCGCAGTGTTTGCACCGAAAGACACAATGCTGTCGAAGGCAGTCTTGTCAGAGCCGTTCGAAGAAAGTATAAACTCGAACCTTGCTTTCAGCTCCTTTTCGGACATTCCTGCCTTGAAGTACTCGGCAGTTTCTTCTATAGACCTTTTTGTTATCCGAACGGCATTCCTGATTTTTCCAAGCTCGCTTTCGTCTTTTATTTCTCTTGCGCCCGCAAGGCTTTTTGACGCATCGACGAATCTTGCGCCAGGAGCATACTTCTTCAGGAATTTCAGGTAGTTGCATGGAAGGAATTCCATGTCAAGGCCTGCTGTTTCCCTGCCTATATGGCCATGTATCTTGGACCTTAGTTCGTGCACGCTCCCGGCTTTTTCAACCTCAAGCCATTTTGGCGCCTGCTTCTTTGCAATGTCATACTCCAAGTCGCTGGTTATGAGCGTTGCTCCTGAAGTGTCGGCAATAATCATTGACTGCTCGAATATGCCCTGGGTAAATCCGCTTAAGTACAAGAAATTGCTGTCCATAGAGTCTGTATTTATTATGAGGAGCTTTTCAAAATTGGCATTTTTGAATATGCGGCCAAGCCTGTAACGCAGATTAGTATCAGGCATTTTTACACCACGTATAATTGGCAAGGCAGCCTTTTAAGTGCTTGCGTGATGCACAAGAAAAGGATAAATATATGCAGCGCCAAAGCATTATTGCGTGGTTTTGAGTGGACAGAAAGCAGATGCTTGAAGAGATAAAAAAGGCTGAGATACCGGTGAAGCGCTCAGCCATAGCCTATGCCCACATGCGCGACCCAGCGCTGCTCAGATATTATTACAAAGTAAAAATGCTCCCTATAATAAACAGCAGCGAACTTTCTGGCAGCTCCCCAACAGATATTTTTATAGGCAGGTTCGGCTATCCGAAGGTTTTTATAGGGCCGATGGTGCCGCCGGAGTTCGGCGATACGTCCTTAATAGGCATGCCGGAGCGTTGGCGACCAATGGGCATAGAAAAGATAGTAGAGATGCGTTCAAAGCTCGTCAGGGGAATGCACGTTGCAAATGTCAAGGATGTTGAAAAACGCGGCATAAGCTCGTTCGTGCAGGAATTGGCAATGGCAGAAAGGCCGGCAGATACGGAGTTGCGCTTCAAAGGCAAGCCATTCATAAAGGTGGAGTTTAATGACGAGGTGCAGCCATTCGGGCCCAGCGCCAAGGTTGAGGACTTTGCGCTATACAATTCCAAGGCCAACAGGAAGATAGAGCGCTTGTTTTTTGACTGGGATGCCAAAGCCTCTACTGCAATCACAGAACTTTACGATAAAGGGCTGGAGGTTTCTTCAATACAGAAGGCTTTTTCAGCTGGCCTGTTCGGTCTGCGAAATTCTAGAAGATTCGTTCCTACCAGGTGGAGCATTACTGCGGTTGACGATACAATATCCAAATCCATGCGTGAACGCATAAAAAGCTACGATACTGTTGATGCCATATATGCCTTTTACAACGTAGCACTTGACAACAGGTGGCTCATATTCTTCATTCCTGGCTCGTGGACCTATGAGTCGATCGAAGCATGGTACCCTAAAACGGTATGGAATGCCGATGGCAAGAATATATCTATATACTCGTCATATGAGGGATACCATGGAAGAAAGACTTATGCAGAGATAGGGGGCTGCTATTATTCTGGCAGGCTTGCAACAACCGAAAAGCTTGAAGCCTTGAAGAAGCAGGCAATGGTGCTTATACTCAGGGAGGTGCATGACGGCTACATAATGCCTGTAGGCGTATGGAACGTCAGGGAGCACGTGCGGGAAACCTTGGAAAAGGAGCCGACAATACTCCATAGCGTCTCAGAAATGCTGGATTACGTAAAGCTGAAGCTCGATATAGGTGCAAACGAGTGGATAAGGAACAGTAGGATGCTTGCGGAGCTGCTATCCCAGCGAAGGATTTCAGATTTCATAAGGTGAATTCTGCAGTCATTTCATATCTCATTGTTTTCCAGAAGATCTTTGAATCTCTTTATGGCATTGTGGTCATCAAGGATTGCTTCGATGTTCACTATGTCTTTTTCCGCGTAATTGTACAATTTGACAAGCTTGTCCCCAGTGATATCCCAGGCAGACAGCTGTTCTAGCATGTCAAGCGCGTACCGCTTGCTTATTGACCGTTCCTTTATTTCCGATACTATTTCCTTTGCCTCAAGGCTTTTGCCAATGACTTCGCGTTCTATCCTTGTTTCCTCTGCGTCCATATTCGATGTAATGCTTTTCCCTGCATTTATATTGCTTGGTTTGGTTTTGTATACCATTTTATGCACCAATAACATTACGCTTTGCTGTCGCTCCTTAGAAGAGTTATTATTTGAACATAGTTAGCAGGCTGACTGCCCTCTTCTAATATGTCATCGACTTCTAAACCGTGGCTGAAGTAATACTTGCTCTTTCCTACAAGGCCGTTGCTATATACTTCAGAGATAAGCACACTTAGCGGCTTGCAGGAATTTGGCTTAGCAGAGCCGTCAGCGTCCCTGCCATAAACCGCAAAAGCTACGCTTACATGCTTCTGCTTGCTTGACGCATCAGTGATTTGCTTATTTTCGGTTATCCCTGTTATCTTATTGTTGTCTACGGCAATGGTATATTTCGATATAAGCATAGGGCTGAATTTTGCACTGTAGGAATGCAGTTCTACATATCCATCAACATCGATTGACACTTGCACGCTTCTTTTGTAGAATAAGCCAGTGCTGTCTTTCAGCACTATGTCTTTTTCGCGCTTGATAGTCTCTGTACGATACTCAAATTCAGGGTCATTCATCTGCTCTCTTAGGAATGGCAGCACAATTTCTGTCACGTATTCCTTTTTTATGCCGAGGTCCTTTAGTGAAACCAGCTTTCTTCCCGAATCGCTCTTTATAGTAACATCTTTTTCATAATCAACCAATGTAACACCTGCATGTTGCCCTATCTTGCTATCGATTATAGGCCGACACAATGATGATATTATATCGCAATATAATATTTAAGTTTATTGCGGTTTACGAAAGCACTGCCATTGTTGCACTCTCGCTTCTGTAGGCTGCCTTTGCATTTGTTTGCGCTATGCCGGTTCCTTGGACCTTAACATTTGTTTGTTCGGCAGCTTGTCTGAAAGCATCTGTTCGTACTTCAAATATGCGCGCTCACGTCTTATGTGTGAATATGCAGGGTCCTTTGACTGAGCAGAATTGTATAGCACTTCAACGACATTCTGGACGCTTTGCCTAAGATGCACTACGCTTTTTTCAGCTATCTCGGTCAAATCAAATTTGTCTGTATTAGAAAACAATGCGATGAACGTTCCCCTTGCCCTTTTTTCTGTGAACACCAGCGGATTTATGCTTGTGGCGATCGTAAAGGCTATGTCTGCAACCTTTATCCCAGTCCCATCTGACATCCTTACCTCAAGGCCAGAGTTAATCACGTCTTTTGTAAGCTTTATGGGCCCAACGCCTGTTACCTCTGTAAATATATCAGTGTCTGGTAATGATTTGTCCCTGTACACAAAAAATGGCGAATAGTACGTTGTATATATGCTGCTGATCGAATCGCTATTTGAAAGTACGGCATCCTTGTCTATCATGTGCTCCTTCCTCATGCAGCTGAATACCCTGAGTGCATCCTCATGGAGCATTAGCAGGTCTATGTCTATGGAAGGCATCATGTATTGCGAAAGGGCGTATGGGACGAGCACCTTTTTGCCTGAGCCGCCATCTAGGAGCATATGCACCCCTTTTGCTGCTGAAATAGCTGACTTTGTAAGCTCAAGCTCGTGGCGATGTAGCGGGTGTTCTATGCTTGTCCTGCCGTCAGCATCTATCCTCGATGCAGTTTTGTCCATCATATCTGGAGCGTGCTTTATTTGCAATCTTTTTAATGCTTTCCTACAGTTTAAAAGAAAAATTTATAAATGAAAGTTAAGAATAATGAATGGCGCGTAGCGCATGGACTTCGGAAGTGTGATGCATTGATACCTGTTTTTGATTATGATCGCTTTTTGATGGGCTTCTCTCTCGGAGTCCATATAATACTCGCAGTTATAGGGATTGCACTGCCCGTAATAATAGTTGCTGCAGAGGTTATCGGCTTAAAAAGGAAGGACCAATATTATACCAGGCTGGCAAAAAAGCTCACCATAATGCTGATAATATTCTTTGCAATAGGCACGGCATCCGGCACGCTTGTTGCCCTGGAGCTTTTGCTCCTTTGGCCGAAGTTTATGGTCCTTGTGAGCAGTGTTGCAATACTTACATTATATATTGAGGTCTTTGCCTTTTTCCTTGAAGCCATATTTCTTGGCATTTATGCATATTCGTGGAACAAGTTCAAGAACGGCTACATGCATGCACTGACTGGATGCTTTGTTGCATTGGGTGCTGTGCTCTCGGCAGTATTCATAACCATGCTTAACGCATTTATGAACACCCCTAAAGGGTTCAACATACAGGAATATATCAAAACTGGGATTATAGCGGATGTACATCCTCTTGCTGCGCTTGCCACGCCATCAACACTGATAGAGGTGGCACATGTAGTCTCTACGTCATATTTCGCAGGAGGCATGATCTTCGTGCTATATTTCGCATACCGCATGCTAAGGAGCTCTGGCGATGAGAGGCTACACTACAAGAAGGGCCTTAACGTCGCATTCAGCCTCGTCATAATAGCCACTTTCTTTTCTGTGATAACCGGAATACTTTCTATATCTGGCTTGTATGCCTTCCAGCCTGAGAAATATGCAGCGCTAGAGCTTGATCTTGTGCCACAGACCCATGCTCCGGAATTGCTCGGCGGATTTTACTTGAACGGTCGCATAATAGACGCGATAAGCGTGCCAAACCTGCAGAGCATTCTAGCAACAGGCTCCGCAAACGGCGCTGTCCCTGGGCTTTCCGAATTTCCAGCAAGCACTTGGCCGCCGCTGATCGTGCATTTTATGTTCGATACCATTGTTGGGCTCGGATTCGGTTTTGGGCTGTTCATTATCATCATACTGCTTTTGGCTATACTGAAGAAAAAGCCATTTGAGCACAGGATAGTTCTGGTGCTCCTGATCATAGCCGCAGTGGTTGGCATATTTCTGCTAGAGCTAGGATGGGCTACTGCAGAGATAGGCAGGCAGCCATGGATAATTTATAACGTAATGCTTGTGTCGCAAGCTGCAAATACGTCGCCATCTGTGATACCGATAGCCATATTCTTCATAATATTTTACATTGCAGTGCTTCCATTTACTGTCATGGTTATAAAAAGGGTATTTAAAAACAGGCCGATAGCCAATATGTGATTCAATGAGCGTAATGTTTTCCGTGAATTATTTCATATTTTCAATTTTCTTCCTTTTGTTCGGGTTGGAAGCAGGGATCGCGATAACCCTGCTGCTCGAATATGAAAAATACAAGGAAAGGCTGAAGCGTTTCATAATGCCGCTGTGGGAGATAACCGGGACATTTGCAGTTTTCTACATAGTGAATTTCGAGGCTACTTTCCCTAAGCTACTGCTTCTAGTGGGGAGCATTTTCATTGCACCTGTGCTCGTAGCTGCAATTTTCTTTATACTGAGAAACGCATTTCTGTCCTATAGCGAGTATATGGGGGAAAACAGGCTTGAGCACCTCTTCCTTCGCATATATTCTGTATCGACGATAATTGTTGCATTTCTTGTGATATCAGTATTAGATTCCGGAATAAGCGGCATTGGTATAAGCATGGCAACCTATTCGCTGAGCATGCTCCATGTGCTATTCAATTCATTCAATATACTGATGTTTGTTGGCATAGCACTTATTGCGATTTTTATAGCAGCAGTATTCTTTGAAATTATGGAGTACAAATGGCTTTCTTTCCTGGCCCCGATCTTTGGCATCATTGCAATCTTTATTGCGGTGTATTCAAAGCTGCATTTTGTGTATTCAAATGCTGTAGGATTTGGCTTGCCGTATCTTGTGGCGCTTATCGTGCTTCTTGCAGCTGTGCTAGTGTGCTATTGGAAGCACATTGCCATGGCTAAGTATGCTGCGATTGCGTGGTTCCTGCTGGCAGTGAACTTTTTCGGCTTCATGCAGCAGCCTTACCTGTTCGGCGGCGCCATAAGCACCTCTGAATATCTTGCGGCAGGGCCAGTCGCATTCTATGTAAATATGGTAACTGCAATAGGCGGCGCACTGCTTGTGGCTTCGCTTGGGTATTTTATATATATCAGTTATATTAAAAAGAGTCAAACGCCATAATCAAATGATTTGAATGCATGGAGTTCAGCTCATAGTGCTTGTTTCAACAATTATCATAGCCCTGCTTAGCGCCATATTGGCGATGTTCCTTTCTTATAATTATGCCGTAGTGCGCAAACGCAGCTATTTGTTCTGGGCCACAGGCATGTGGCTATTCACTTTTGGTGTTGTGCTTGAAATCGTATTTGCTTTTGGTGTCGAAAACCTTGCCTTAAATGATATTTACCTTTTTGTGGTTGCGGTGCTCGTAGAAGCACTAGCGCTTGGATCAGTCTATCTTTACAAAAACGCAAAGATAAAGCTTGCGTATTTCTCGTATTCGATAATAATGGCAATACTGAATGCGGTGGTGCTTGCCTACAGCGATGTGGGAAACATAATAAGCAATTATGTGGTTTATAGCCCGCTGCCGCTTGGAGTTGTAGTAGCGTCTTCGCTGGCAACGTTCCCTGCTGCGGCAGTGCTTATAGCTTCTGCAGCGCTCGGATTCGCGCATGGGCACAGCAGAAAAATGCTAAGCATTATTGCAGGTACGGTTGTGGTAAGCATAGCCGGGACACTTTACATAGCCGCATATCCAGAATTTCTTTATTATGCAGAATTTATAGGAATAGTATTGCTCTGGCTCGGGTTTTTCGACTTTAATAGCATCGGCATCGGGCGAAAGCGCAAGGTTAGGAGATGAACGCAGCCAAATATGAATCTTGATTTTTATGCCAAACCATATTATCGCAATTCCGAATAGCAGCGGATTGGCTGCATTCATAGGCAAAAAGGGTTCGGAGAATAGCATAACCTTTTATAACAGGAGTGTTGACGGCAATATCGTTACTGTGCTTGCGCCGACTTCAGTTGCAGACAAGTTCTACGCTTTGTCAGAGATACTTACAATATCCGACGCAATAGTGCTGTCAACAGAAAACTTGGAAAAGCTTTTTGGCGAATTGGTCATAGCAGCAAAGCTCCTGGGTAAAAAGGTTTTACTTACGCCTGAAAATGCCGACTCTGAAATAATCTCCAATGCAAAGCTTGAGAATTCATCAGTATGCGAAAAGGAAGCGCTCCTTGACGCGATTCTTGCCCTAAAGCCCAGAGGCGGCGAAAATGGCAGCTGCAGGGTTGATATAGACAAGGCTTTTGATGTGAAAGGCATAGGCGCTGTAGCATTGGGCTTTGTCATGGACGGCATTATAAATGTGCATGATGAGCTCTGGCACAGCTCCGGGCGAAAGGTATTGGTAAGATCGCTGCAAAGCCAGGATATAGACGTGAAATCCGCGGCGCCCGGCACAAGAATAGGCATAGGCCTGAAAAATATCGAATCTGATGTTATTGAAAAGGGCAGCATACTGCATGCAGTGCAGCACGTGCAGCACAAAAGGCTTAAGATACGCGCAACGCTTACTGAAATAAACAAGGAGCATATAGAAACCGGGAAGTTTTACGGCTTTGGCTCGAACTTTTCATATGCGATGGCAAAGATTGAGGAGGTGAATGGCGACACTATAACGCTTGCACTAGAAAAACCGCTGTCTATTTTTGTGGGTGATGGCTGCTTGCTCGTCAGAGAAGCATTGCCAAGAATATTCGCTGCTGGCAAAGTCACCGAACTGCTTTAGACAATCTTTATAGATTTTTCAAGCCATTAGCAGTAAAATGGACAACGTAATAAAAAGGCTTGCTGAAAACAATTTTGTGCTTCCTAACTTCAAAAAAAGCAACTTCCAGATAATGGATGATATTGCAAACGGCAGGACTTCAAAGCTTATTGGTGACAAGCGCAATAAGATACTGATGCTTGTTGACGGATTTGGCCTTAACATGCTTGACAGGCTACAGTCGAAAAACAAGGGTGCAAAGGACACTATTGCAAAGGCATCGTTGGACAGCATCACTACTTTATTCCCGTCAGCAACGCTGTGCGTGCTAAGCTCGTTATTCAGTGGCATGCTGCCTTCGGAGCACGGAGTGATAGGGGATATACTGACTGTAAAAGGATTTGGGCTGGTAAATATAATGAATTTGTCCAGGTTATTCGAGGACAAAGACAATAAGATAGAGGGCTTGGGCAACGACATGATTTACCCTAAAAATTACAACATTCAGAGACTCAAAGCTTCAAACGCAATAGGAATATTTCCAGAAAGCATAAAGAAGTTCTCAAGCGGCAAGCAGATCCTAAACGATTTGCCAAGCATCGAATACCAGAACATTGAAAATCTGCAGGCAGTAATGGAAAAAGTTGTCAAAAGCGGCAAGTATGGCAACATACTTGTGTATTATGGACATCTTGATTATACCGAGCACATGCATGGCTTTTTGTCCGAAGAGAGCATTGTCGAAGCATCCAAGGTTGTAAAGCTCCTGGAGGGGCTTCGAACTACAGTGCAGAATAGCGATTATAACTTGGTGGTAACTGCAGACCATGGACACATTGTTGTAAAAGACCAGGAGTTCAAGGCATTTGGCAGCACCAGCAAACTGGCAAGGCAACTTGAGCTTCCGCCGTGGGGCAACCCCAGGACCCTATTTCTTAAATCAAAGGATGGCAAAGATGAGAGCTTGGAAAGGGCCTTTGAAGAGGAGTTTGGCGAATATGGGGAAATCTTCCGGTCTGAAGACATGCTCAAGGCTGGGATATTCGGGCCTGTTAAACCCACAATGGACAAAATGGAGAATTTTGGCTCGCACGTAGTGGTGAGCAAAGGCAGCTACTCAATAAATTATACCTCTGGAGGCTTGTATGAACCGTGGTTTGACAGGTTTAAGGGCCAGGTAGGTACGCATGGCGGAATGACAGCCGAGGAGATGCAGGTTCCATTGATAGTATTTTAGCTGCAGGAAAGCAGCTTATAAAGCTGAAAATGGGCCCGTGGAGAATCGAACTCCATGTCTTCTCCGTGTCAGGGAGACGTCTTACCAATCGACTACGGGCCCCTCAGATATTTCCGTTGAAAATATTATAAACCTTATTTTATGACTAGTTTCATGCCATCTTCCGCAGCGTAGGTTTCCTTAAATATCGCCCTTGCATCTTTTAACAGTTCTTTGGTATTCTTATAGCGCGTGCTGAAATGCGTTAGCACAAGCTTTTTTACTCCTGCGGCTTTTGCAACGCGGGCTGCTTCGGCGCTGGTGGAGTGCTTTCTGTCTTTGGCCATAGCTGCGAGCGCGGCAGAATATGTTGCTTCGTGCACAAGTATGTCGGCAGCTTTTGCAGCTGCAATGGCGCTTTTGCACGGCCTCGTATCAGCAGCATACACGAATTTTGGGCCCCTTTTTATCATTGACACTTCGGAAAGCTTTATGTTCCTGCCCTTAAGATTTATTTGCTTATCCTTCTGCAGCGTCTGGAACATTGTGCCCTTTATGCCCAGCCTCTTGCACTTTTCCTTGTCAAAGTGCAGGCGGTCCGATTCGGCGAATACGTAGCCATAGCATTCTACTGAATGGTTTAGCCTGAATGCACGCACCTCAAAATCCTTTCCCTTCAGTATTCGGCCAGAAACGACAGGCACCAGTTTGACCTCGAAAGATATGATTGCGCTGTCAAATTTAAGGAGACTTTCTACGCTATTCTTTGAGTTTTTCGGGTAATAGACCCTTATCTCGTCAAGCCTTTTGTATAACGACATGGTCCTTAAGAGACCGGCCAAGCCTAGGATGTGGTCTGCATGCGCATGTGTTATGAATACGTCTGTTACATGCATCAGGTTTACTCCGTATTCCTGCATTTGCCTTTGCGTGCCTTCCCCGCAATCAAACAGGAAAACATTGCCTTCATGCTCAAGCGCTATTGCTGAAAGCCCGCGCTCTTTGGTGGGCGCAGACCCTGAAGTACCCAATACTGTTATTTCAAGCACAGACTCAGTCCGAATTAAATATTAACGCGACAGCATTATATCTCTATGCTTATGCTCTTTTCCTTGAGGTCAACCTTGCTTATCTTTATACTAGGAAACATCTCCTGCAACTCTTCTTTTGTAAATCTTTTCATTTCGGAAGCCTTGCGCACCAGCTGGTTTATGAGCTGCATGTTGTTGAATATCGCCTCTGCAATCCTTTTATGGGCTCCCATGTCTGCCTCGGCCTTTTCTATTATCTCCTGCTGCTTTCTTATGCTTGCCTTTAGCTCAAGGCTTTTCCTGCTTTCCTGCACTCTTGCTGGCCCAGCGGCAGCTGAATAAAACGCGTTGAGCATTGCGGATACCGTGTCAAAGTCGTTCCTTTCAAGCAATTCGTATTTCTTGATGTCGCATATTGCGTAGTCTGCTGCTTTGCCGGCATCTGCATAGATCCTGGGCTTGGGCGATTCCATGAAATGCGTGAGTGCGTTGAGCCTTTCCGCAATCTTATGAAGCTGTTCCTTCTGCATCTCGCCTGCCTTTTGCCCTGTGGCATATTTGCATTCCATGATGCTGTTTTCCGCATAAAGGCTTCCGATATTTAGGCTGGACCCTAAAAGCTTTGCAATGCCAGTGCCCGGGCTTGACCCAGCAAGGGCCTCGAGTTTGCTTTCAAGCCTTTTTATGTCATAGATGTCTTCGATTGTTATCGGCTTGTTTTTTGGCGGGGCGTATTGCTGGCCGTGCGCTATGTTTCTGTCGGAATATTCCCGCCTTTCGTAGGCAAGCAGTATGTTCATCTTATCATCGGCAAGTATCACATTGCCGTTGTTGAACATCTCTATTATCAGATTTGCCTTTACAGGGCCTTTGTGCATCTCTATGCTGACTATCCTGTCGTAGTTGTAGAGCTTTATCGCGTCTATCTGCGAGTTCATTATGCGCTTTCGCAGAGCAACGGCAAAATTTGTTGGAGACTCAACAAGCTCTATCTGGTCTGTAATACCGAGCACTTTTCCAGGTATTATTAATATGTTGGCCTGGTCAGCGCCCGATTTGCCAAGCCTGATCCTGAACCTCATGCCCGGAAGCTCGTATACCTTCTCTATGTAATATGATGAAAATTTTTCAAGTTCATGCACTGCTGCATACAGCTCTATCGTTGATATTTCGCGCATTCATATCGCGTTATTTCTTTTTGAGCTTCAGCCTTCCCTGCTCCTTTGCCACAGAGGAAAAAAGCTTTGCCCTCTTATATGCGTCTTCGGCGTTTTCAAAGGCTGTGCCTATCTGCGCCGCATCTGCGCCGCTCGCGTATACTGCCTTCAGCTGGGTAGAATTCGTTATGCCTCCTGCTACCACATATGGCACGCTTATGGATTTGCTGACCTCGCGTATTATCTCCTTGGGCACAGGCCCGGAATGCTGCAGCCTAGGATTCGAGCCGGTATCTGTTATTATGATGCGGTTGCCAAGATATTCCCCTGCAAGGGCCAGCGATGACGCGATCTTCGGCTTTTCCCTTGGCACCATGTTCACATCGCCGACCCAGCCGACAGTGCCGCCCGGAGAGACCACTATATAGCCGACTGGCAATGGCTCTACCGAAAGCTGCTTTATTATTGGCGCAGAGAGCATTTGCGCCTGCGTTATCCAGTATGGGTTCCTTGCATTCAGCAGCGACATGAAGTAAATCGCGTTTGCGTATCTTGTTATAGTGGCGATATTGCCAGGAAACAGGACCAGCGGAACGCTTATCGACTCCATTGTGGACTTTGCCACATAGTCAAGAAGTTCACCCTGCGCGCCGATGCTGCCCCCTATTATAACTATGTCGGCGCCAGCCTCAGCTACTGCCTTCGCAGTCTTGACGGCCATGTCTGGGGTCTTGTAGTCCACAGGGTCAATCACTGAAAAGAGCATAGCACCTTTTGTGCTTATCGTCTCTTTTATGTATTCTTCAACCTTCCCATTTTTGTATGCCATGCATATACCTTTGATATTTGTCAAAATAAAAATCAGCGCATCACTCTGCCTTCTTAGACAGCAGGTACAAGTCTATGAGCATCTTGCCCTCGCTTGCCATGCTCTTGGACGGGTTAAAGCCCAGCTCCTTTTGGGCCTTCGCTATGGAAACGCGCCTGTTGCTGGAAAGGAACTCCAGCTCGTCATAATTTATGTTGGCTATCTTGCTGGTGAGCTTCGCTAGTATGTGAGGAATGCTCCTTTTCGGCGGATTGACCTTGAGCTGCTTTGCGGCAAACTCAAAAAGCTCTTTTATGGTGTATGCTTTGCCGTCTGTTATGTTGTATGTCTTGTTGAAGCTGACAGGATTCGATGCGCACATGAGCATTGCATTTACCGCATCTGCCTGATGTATAAGGGTTATGTGGTTGGTTCCGCCGCGTATGTATATTGCCTTTTCCTCCTCTATCAGCTTGAATATCTTGAAGAAAGATGCATTGTAATTCTCCCCATAAAACGTGCCGAACCTCAGTATCGTGTATTTTATAGAGGGATTGGCATCGGCAAATGATTTTATCACCTGCTCGGCCATTAGCTTGCTCTCTGCATACGGGCTTGCAGGGCTTGTCTTCGAAGATTCGGTTAACTGCTCTTCGCCCCTGCTCTGGCCGTATACCGACATGCTGCTCGCATATATTATGTGGAGCTGCTTCCTGGAGCCTTTGTTGGCACTTTCGTATGCATTAAGCAGGTTTTCGGTGCCCACTACGTTAGTGTTTATTAGCTCGTCGTAAGTGTTCTTGTAGTTGTAAACGGCGCTTGCAATGTGGAATATGTTGTCGACGCCGGCACATGCCTCTGCGAGCGTTTTCAAATCGTTTTCGTTATTTCCGGTAAGGTCGGCTGCGTAGACTTTCACCTTTGGTGGTAGGGCCTTCCATTCGCTAGATTTTGAGGGGTGGGTGCGTATAAGTGCACGAACCTCGTGCCCCATCTTTACAAGCTCCTCTATCAGAGCACGGCCTATGCCCGATGTAGAACCTGTTACAAGATCTATAGTTGCTGATGTACTGTTAGCTGGCATGTAAAGCACCTTTGCTTTCGCCCTCCAGAAGTGCAGATGCTATCTCCCTAATTCGCCCTTCGGTAAGCCTATTTATGGCGTAAGGCACCCAATCCTTGCCATAAGCTACATAAACGCTAAGGTTGGGCTTTGACTTTAACATCATGCCGAACCTCTTTTTGTTATAGCCTAATGGCACCTCAAGCCTTAAATGCCTTTTGTAGGTGCTTTCGTAGTTCAGCATCCCCATCAGGAATTTTTCATCATGGCTCAGCACTGTAGGCTCTATGCCTTCCTTGATCATGCTTTTTATGTAGCGGTAGTAATCCATATCCTTGTAATGCATGTGGTGTTCATCAAGCTTTTTGTGGGCTGCCTGCGCATCGTAATGCGCTAATGGCTGCATTGTTGTGAATTTTATGGCTTTATACAGCAGCAAGCGCTTTGAAGACGAGCCGTTCCAGTAGCCCATGGTATAGTTTAGCGGAAGCTCTATGCCTATTGGCAGGTCCTGGACGGCCTTATAGGCATCGGTAATTGCGCTCTGCGGTATCTGCTCTTCGCTTTCTATCCAAACCTTCCTTGATTCCCTGGCAGCAGCTGCGCCTATCTCCTGAAGGGCGGATACTGCCACAGATTTCCCGATAAGGTAGCCCAGCTGCGTAAGCCTGACTGATATATCGGCATCCAGATTTTGCCTGGTTACATTGCGTATAAGCTCAAAATAGGAATTTATATTGTAGCGCACTTTCGTCGTTGTAAGGGCATTTTCGCTTAGAAACGTTACTGTGCTCCCGACGCTCCTTTCATTAAGCAGCTTTATTGCCCTGAGCACAGATGCAGTAGTACTGCCTGCGATGTGCTTTTTTATGAGCTTGAATACGAGCCTTTTTATTATGCTGTGGTTTTCGTTTACCAATCAATCACTTTGGGTCTGCATCCTCCAACTCCGATACTGCAGGGCCGTGTCATGCGTATTTACTTTGTATATAACATTTTTATACTTATTTTGTCAAGCAGACTTTAAACACTTTGCATGGGCTAAACGCGCATAGCAGCATGGAAAACCTATGCATGCTTATGATGCACATGGTTTTCAAAGCCATGGTCTGGTGCACATCGAAAAGATTATATTTATAGGGGGCGCATAATAAACTGGTTTTTATGGATGGATTAAAACTTTCCTCTATAAATGAACTTTTGTCAAAGCTGCATAATGCGATAACACAATTCGTTTTGGATGTGAAGGATCTTGCTGATTCTAACGAAAGAGTGAGCCTTGCAGAGATAAAGGAGATAAGGGACAGGATAAGGGAAAGGCTGAACTCAGGCGAGGGTGACAGCGTGGAAAACGCGAAGCTGCTGAAGCTGCTCAACCTTTTCATTGAGGACAAAACATTCATAGAGCTCACCAGGGAGGATGCAGAGGAGTGGCTGAAGTTCATGGAAGCGATAGAAGCCAATGTGGCCAAAGGCGATGCAAGGCTCAGCCAGAAGGAGAAGGAAGAGCTAAAGGAGATCCATCAGCTCACTGGAGAGATAAAGGCATTGATAAGGAAATAGCATCAAAACAAAAAATAGGCTTTGGCAAAACTGCCAAAGACCTTGGCACTGTTGTGCTGCTGCCTATACCGCTTCAGCTGGTTTCGGCGAAGAAGAACGGCTTTATCTTGTTCATTGTCTGCACCCAGTCCTCAAGCTCGGCCTTGGTGCCGTTGTAGCCTGCGGTGTATGCAGAGGTCATGTTCTTTACGTCGTCCTTGTCCAGCACTTCTGCGGAGCTTATTCTCTTCTTGAATGGCTCAGCACCAGAAGGTGCCATCTCAGATGCCCAAATGCTGCTCATTGCCTGGAAGCGCAGAGCCATTAGGCGCCTGCTTGTCTCCTCCTCCTTGGACTTGTCGCTAACATCCAATGAATTCACTTCTGCAAGCAGCTTTGTGTAGTCATTCGTATCCATGTAGCTCTTTTTGCTCTCAAGCAGCACCTTGTCTATGGATTTTACCACGACATTGGCAGACGCTACGTCAGTCTCGTTTTTGCGCAGCTCCTTCAGCGCGTCTGTGAGCGTATTCTGCTCCTGCTGCGTCAGGTATTGCGATATGGGCTTTGCAAGAAGGTTTGCCTCCTGCATGAGCGTTGTGTATGTGAACGACTCGGAAAGCTGCACCTTTGCGCTTACTTCTGCAGGCTCGACATGGTACATCGACGGGTATAGGCCCTTCATTATGTCTGTCGATGCCTTTTCAACTGCAGCATTCATATCCAGCACCTTGTTGCCATGCTTCATGCCGCGGCTGCTGAGCGTATTTCCAATCGATAGCAGGGCTTCGTTGACCTTTGCCAGATAGCCTGCACGCGCCATGAATTCCTGGAATTTTGTAAGATCGCTGTTCTTCTCCATGTCATTTATGTCGGCATTGCTCTTTATGAGCTCGTTGAATTTTTCTATGTGCCTTGCCTTGTTCTTTTTGCCGCGTTTGACCTCAAGGTCGTTGAAGTCTTCGGCAAATTCGTTGAATTTGCTGAACTCTGAAAGCTGTGCCTTGACCTCTTTCCTAAGCTCCCTTAGCTGCCTGAGCATGTATCTCTTGCCGGAGTGCTGGGAGAATTTGCCAGTGTCGTAATTATCGATGAATTTCTTGAGGTTGTCCATGTAATTGACGCCTTCAAGGCCATGTTCCAAAAGGTCAACAGACCTTGTGTTTATCTTGTCGTACTCGCGCATTTTCAGATTAAGCGTTGCAAGTATGACATTAGGTTCCTTGTTCAGCTCCTTACTTTCCTTTTTGTCGTTCTCGAAGCTCTGTTCTATGGAATCAATGTGCTTCGAAAGCTTGTCCAGTACTGCGCTGCTTGCAGTTTTGAATTCTGCAAAATTCGGCACAGACGATGCGCCGCTCGGCTTGTAAAGGTTCAATGATTTCATGTCGTAGGACTGCAATTGCGCGACAGCATCTTTTGACGTCTTCTCTATGCCTGCGAATCTAGATACTGTATTTTCAAGCGCTCCAAGCTCCACAACGGATTTTTGCATCTCGGCAAGGGCAGCCGCCTTTATGTCCTCGATCTTAGTGCTTGTTTTGAATATCGATGCATATGGCGAGTTGTTTGCGCTCAGCTGCCACTGGATATTGAGCGCCAGGTCCCTGCTCAAGTCCTCGTATGACTTGGTAGGGTTCTGCTTGCCAAGCTGGTAGTTTAGCAGCACAGCGCGCTGGCCTGACTCGTAGCTGCTTATGCTGTTCTGCGTAAGTGTGAGCTCCTTCTCCTTTTCCGTAACGTCCCTGTGCTTGTCTGAAAGGGCCTTGTTCTGCATTAGGGAAGACACTTTCTGCTCCTGTGCGAGCTCCTTCTGCTTCTCCGCAAGCGCGTCTTCATATTTCTTTATGTTCTTTTTGCTCGGCCTCTTGCTTGCTTTCAGGCTGTTTAGAGCGTCCTGCAGGTCTGTCACTATGCGCTTGAGCTTCTCCTCTTCCGGGTTTGGCTTTGCCATGTCCTGCTTCAGCTGGTCTTCCTCCTTTTTGAGAACATCGAGTTCCTTCTCAAGCTTTGCTGCCTTTTTCTTTAAGTCTTCATATTTGCTTTCCTCAATCTTTGCCTCTTCCACCTTTCCAGAAGCCTTGACTGAATAAAGATATATTGCGCCAAGCTCTGCCAGCTTGTTCTTTTCCCCAACCACTTCCTCCAATTTTTCTATCTTGTCAGCGTACTGCTGTGCCTTCACATTTTCGTCCTTCTGGACGTATCTCTCAGATACTGATTGCACGGATTCAAGATTTGATACGGTGTTTGATACAGTATTTGATACCTTTTTTTGTGTACTCATTGCATCACTTAAAAACCATTTTTACCAATAATTTTTTAGGCTTGTTATAATATTTAAACATTTACTACAGCCACGCACAGTGGCCAAGCCCACATTCAGAAGCGCTGCATTGATGCGGACCCGTACCTGCAGAGCTTCAATGCTGGGCATTCGGAGCAGGCAGGCCTGGTTTTGCAATACCTCTTGCCAAGCTCCACGAACTGCGCATGGAAATCCTTGTAAAGAACCAGATCGGGCTTTATAGAGCGCTCGAAAAGACCCTTGAGCTGCTCGTAGCTTGCATCTTCGCTGAAGCCGTAGACCCTGCTCATTACCCTTTTCGTATACGCGTCTACAACGAACGACAGCTTTTCTGCCGAATAAAGCATTATTGAGTCTGCAGTCTCTGGGCCTATGCCTTTTATTGAGAGAAGTACTCTCCTCAGCTCAGCGCCGTCAAGCCTAAATAGGGTTTCTAGCGAGCCGTAATTGCCAATGATGAACCTGCATATGCCGATCAGCCTTTTTGACTTCTGCCTGTAGTAGCCAGCAGGCTTTACCAAGCTTTCAAGCTCCTCTGGGCTCGCTTCTGATATGGCACTGATGCTCAGCAGATTGTGCGCCTTTATGTTTGCTATTGCCCTTTCGACGTTGCGCCATGATGTCTGCTGCGTCAGGATTGCTCCTATTAATACTTCGTCTTTTGTTTCGCCTGGCCACCAGTTGAGGAACCCGAACCGCGAATAAAGCGCCTTATAAAGGCGCATTAGATCGGCTTTGCCTGGGCTGTCAGGGTGTGCGGATTTTAAAGCTTCACTTCCCCGTTTTTTATTCGCGCTATGATTACGCGCGGGTCCTCGTTCTCGCACTTTACCCCCATGCTTTTGCATGTGCCAAGCACCTGATTTACCCTCTCTGCCATGCTCCTGCCATAAAGCTTTGCCTCCTTGGATTTTGCGATCTTCTTGACCTGCTCAAGGGATATGTTGCCTACGACTTCGTCCTTTGTCTTGGCACCTGCAGCGGCGCCAAGCTCCTTCAGTATCAGCGCGCTTGTCTGCGGCATGCCCACTTCAACCTTGTAGGATTTAGTGGCAGGATCTACTACGACCTTGACAGGCACTTTTATGCCTGAAAAGCCCGAAGTCGCCTTGTTGATTTCAGCAACTATGGCGTTTATGTTTACGCCCAGTGGCCCGAGGGCCGGGCCAAAGGGAGGCCCGCCTGTTGCCTTGCCGCCTTCTATAAGTCCGTTTATTATTACTTCGCTCATTTGCTCATTCCTCCTTTTCCTTAGCCTTTTGTATTATCTTAGCAGTATTTATCTTTGTTGTTATCGGTATAGGCACTACCACATCCATTAGCTCCACTGTCATGTCGTTCTTCGCCTCGTCGATCTTTAGCACCTTTGCCTTGTAGCCCTTGAACGGGCCAGTGTTGAACTCCACTATGTCGTTCTTGGCTATTTCCTGGGCCTTGCTGGGCGCGTTTATAAGCTTGGCTACCTCCTCGCTTGCAAGCGGCTTAGGCAGTATGCCTTTTATGTTGTGCTCCTTGCTCACAAACTCGCGGCATGCCACTTCGTCCTTTGCCTCTATTATGATGTAGCCGCGCATTCCTTCAAGCACTATTATCGAATAGACAGGTATGTCGGATTTTGTGGCTTTGTTCTGCAGCATGTTTGCAACTATGCGCTCCTGGCCTGATGTCACCTTTACTACGAAATACACATTTACCACTTTTGCAAACTTTTTATTGGTTTATTTAAACATGAAAGCTTTAATAGCAGAATACTTAAAATATTCTGCTGAAAGGGTTGCATATGCATTACGCCGCGGTTTTGAAGAAGGATGCCCAGCGCACAAAGACGTTGCTCCTCAGGAACAATCTTCTCGCAAAGGGCTATCTTGTCCAGCATAGCGCGCGCTATGTATATTTTCCTATTGATATTGCGAAGGCAAAGAATAAAAAGCTTACAGCAGGGCTGAAAATTGCTGACATGGAGTTCAGCAACCCGCAAAAGCGCAGTCATCCAAGCTACAAGGACGCGCTCAAGGGCCTTCTTGGCGACGGCTACGAAGGCTTTATGCTGGGCTACGACGCCATGGGCAACATAGCAGTTATAGAGCTTGACGGGCATGCAGAATCAAAGCGCAAGCAGATAGCGCAGGCGATAATGGATGGGAGCAAAAGGATAAGCACTGTGCTTGCGAAGGCCGGCCCAGTTTCAGGGCCGTATAGGGTCAGGAAGTTCAGGTATATAGCAGGGAAGCGCAGCTTCATTGCAAAATACTCGGAGAACGGATGCAGTTTCCTGTTTGACGTCAGGCGCGTGTTCTTCTCTCCGAGGCTGTCGTTCGAGCGGTCCAGGCTAGCTAAGCTTGTAAGCGGGCACGAGAATGTAATTGTGCCATTTGCAGGCGTTGGGCCGTTCGCCATAGAAATAGCGAAGGCGCATCAGGGCTGCAAGGTAGTGGCAATAGAGCTCAATCCTGCAGCATACAGCTATCTGCTTAAGAATATAAAGCTAAACAGCACTGGCAACGTAGTTCCAGTGCTCGGGGATTTCGCGGAACAGGCCAAGAACTATATGGGCTTCGCAGACAGGGTAGTGATGCCTATGCCAATGGCTTCCAGCGATTTCATAAATGCAGCAGCAGAGGTGGCAAAGAAAAAGGCAGTAATACACATGTACGCATTCTGCAAGCTCAAGGAATCAGGCACTTTCGCTGCAGGCGTGCTGAAGAGGTTTGAAGCCGCAGGCAGAAAGGCAAGGCTCATCGGCATGCGCACTGTCAGGCCGTACTCCAGGGACGACATAGAGGTAGTGCTTGACATAGGAATAGGCTGAATGCATTTCATGCAGCAGGCTCTCCGGATTTCTTTATTTTCAGCAGCTCGATTATCCTGTAGTACGTTGGCGGATGCGTTGAAAAAAGGGAGCTCAGCATTCCAAGCAGCCCGTTCCTGCTTGCTGCAGCGCTTGAGGAAAGCGCAGAGAAATCAGCTTCAGGCAGCAGCTCTTTTACCTGGCTCATGTGCGACCTGAGCGCCTTAGCATCGTTGTCTATGGTAAAGAAATCAATAATGTAGAATGCCCGTGCAGAGGTCGAGCTCCTCGAAGCGTTCTGCACTGCAAGGTTTGCTATGTTGAGCTTGTACAGCGCAGATGCCAGGTACTCTGGCTTTTTGTACATGCTGGCAGCATATCCGTCAGCATAGAGCTCGCGCTGCTTTGAAAGCGGCAGCGTCAGCAGGCCAGATATAAAGTAGACTATGAAGGCCAATATTCCGAAAACAAACAGGTATGAATTGCCCCTCCTGGGCTCGCCGTTAGTTTCGGTCCAGAGTATGTCCTGCGTGAGCCCCCATGCAAGCAGCGGGATGAATGACACAAGGGTCATAGCTATAAAATCGCTGTGGCGTATGTGGCCCATTTCATGCCAGACTGCAGCATACAGCTCCTCCTTGCTAAGGATTGGCAGAAGGCTTTCGTGGAATGCGATCGTCGCTCCGCGCTTTGTGCGGCCAAATGTGAATATGTTGGGCTCTTGGGCCGGGGCTATGGCTATCCTTGGCTTTGGTATGCCTGCCTTCCTTGAAAGGACTTCGATTGCTTCCTGCAGCTGAGGATACTCGTCCGGGCCTATGTAGCGCAGCTTCGAATACGAAAAAAGGAGCTTTGGCGAAATGTAAATGTCCAAGGCCACGAAAAATGCGATTACGGCAAGCGCATAGTACGAGCGCACGCCCAGAACGTATAATATCGCATAGAGTATCGCTATGCCTATGGCAAATGTGAGCAGCAGCACAAAAAGCATGTTTATGCGCAGGTTGGATAGTTCGCTCATCAAAACACTTTGCGTTTGGCACTGACAGTTAAGCCTTTGTAGCACAATATTTATATAAGAGATTGTATTTAATATTCTTGACCAGTATTGCATCTTGGCGACGCACTGATGGAGATAATAAAGCGCGAGGAATCCCTCGAATCTTACGGGGAGGACACCATAGACCTACAGGAACTGGTTAGCAATGCCACGTGGCAGGAGCTTCTAACAAAGTTGGTTGAGACGAAGAAGCTGGACCCGTGGAACATAGACATAGCAGCAATAGTCGATTCGTACATAAGCGCAGTGCAAAAAATGAAGCTGCTGGACCTTTTCGTCCCTGCAAACGTTGTGTTCGCGGCTTCAGTGCTTCTTAGGATAAAAAGCGAGAGCATAAAAATAATTGAGGATGAGCCTGAAGAAGACGGTGTGTTGGAGGCGTTCAGGCGGCAGGCCCCTGCGGTCGAGGAGCTTGTCCCTAAGCTTAGGCACCAGCCAAATGCGGTAGTAACCCTTCAGGAGCTTATAAGCGCGCTTGACGAGGCAATGGCATTTGAGGCCAAGCGCATGGAGAGGATTGCCGCTTCGGCGCCCGCGCCGCTGCAGCTCAACATAGACACAGAGGACATTGATGACAAGATTGACAGCGTGTTGGGGCTTGTGAAGCGCAGCATTGACCCTGCGGGAATGACAACTTTCGATGCAATAGCTGGCGCTTTCTACAGCTCCGACAGCATACTTGTGGACCTGTTTGTGCCGCTTCTGTACCTATACCACAGGGGCGCGCTGCAGATGTTCCAGGAAGAATTCTTCAAGGAGATATTCATAAAGGTGTGAAGCTTGGCTCCAGAAGGCGGCAGAGATGAATACAAAAAGCTCATAGAAGCTGCGCTGTTCGCTGCAGGCAGGGCCATGAGCGTTGAGGAGATAGCAGAGGCCACAGGCATAGCCTCAAGCGGCTACATAGTAAGCGCGCTTGACGAGCTTGCAAAGGATTACGCTGCACGCGGCAGCACAGCCATAATGCTTTCCAGCATTGGCGGTAAATACATGCTTGCGCTTAAGGAGCCGTACGCCAGCAAGGTAAAGGGCCTTGCCGGAGCGCCAGATATATCCAGGCCTGCACTGCGCATACTTGCATACATCAGCAAGAACGAGCCAATAATGCAAAGCGCGCTGGTCGGCCTGTTCGGTCCCTCTGTGTACGAGCATATGAAAGAATTGCTGGACAAGGATTTTGTAAAGGCGGAGAGGTCAGGCAGGTCAAAAAGGATAAGCACCACGCTAAAATTCAAGGAGTATTTCGGCGTATAGCGCTGCTAGTACCGCGGGCTGAGCTCTTCTACGCCGTTCCTTTTGTTTATGAACCTCGAAGCTACGAAAAAGAACGACGAAAGCCTGTTCATGTACGGGAACAGGCTGTCATTGCCTACGTTCATAGTTTCGGAAAGCCTTACTATTGAGCGCTCCGCGCGCCTGGCCAGCGTACGGGCTTCTTCTGCAATTGCGCTTTCTATGCAGCCGCCGGGGAGCACGAAACTCCTGAGCTCCGGAAACTCCTTCGACAGCCTTTCTGTGGCGTTTTCCAGATATTTGACGTCTTCTGCCGAGATTGATGCCTTTGGCTTGAAGTTTTGGCTGCTTATGGATGCGAGTTCTGCGCCTACGGAAAACAGCCTGTTCTCGACTTCAAGCAGCATGTCTTCCAGCTGAGGGGCACTGCCAAGGCCGTATTTGGCTGGATCCTGCCTTATTGCAGCAAGAAGATGCGAAACCTTGGCATTGAGCTCATCGACGTCGCCTATGGCTTCGAAGATTGGCGCGCCCTTCTTTAGCCTTACCGAGCCTATGCCAGTTTCTTTCTTGTCGCCTGTGCCGCTATAATACCTGTTCATGTTCAGTCACTGTTTAGCCTTTTTCGCCTTACGCCTGCGCTCTTAAGCATGTCAAGCGTTTTCGAAAGCAGCATATTTGATATAAGCTCTGGCGCAGCCGATGCGTCTATGCGCTCGATTTCAGGACCGGAAAAGCCTTTGTACGCCTTGGCTGCAGCTTCAAGTGCCCTGCGGTTCTCCAGAACTTCTGGCGTATGCCTGCTTTTCGAAAGCCTTTCCAAAGCTTCCCTTGGACTTATCTCCAGCATGAATGTCTTGTCCGGCCTGGGGAATATTGAGTTTAAGGTCTCCAAATAGCGTTTGTCTATCCCCTCGATGGAGCCGTAGGCTATTGTCGAATAATAATACCTGTCCAGTATGACGACCTTGCGCGCTATGCTGCCTGAAAGCGCAGCAATGTCTTCGTTCCTGTCAGCAACAAAAAGCAACTGCATTGTAAGCAGGTTCAGCTTTATGCTGCCTGAAAGTGCATTCCTAAGAAAGATCCCGACAGGGCCGTCAGTTGGCTCCCTAGCGCCAATAGCTTCATATCCAAGGCTGTGCAGGCGTTTGGCAAGCAGCGCTGCCTGCGTGCTCTTGCCAGCGCCATCAATGCCCTCTATTACAATAAGCACCATCGAATAACCCTTTCGAATAACGCTTTGCCGCAGTGCCTTAAATATGTTGTGCTCAGTTCAGCTCCAGCTCCGGTATGTATGTTGATTCCGAGCTCGTATAGTTTCCGACTTTGAACACTACGCCATACCTCTGGTTGGTCGGCGTGGCAGGTATATAATATGTCCCCATATCCTGCAGCGTTGATGGGCTCGCCGATGGGTTTGAGGTCTGGTTTATGAAGACTGTGCCGTTGTTTTCTGCTATGAGCTCGCCATTTACTGTTGGTGACCACCCATTTTCAAGGTAAAGCGTTAAGTCGCCGCCGCTCCATACGCAAGCTTCAGTGATTGTGACATTTGAAAGACCGGTCTCAGTATCCTGCAGCGTTATCGTGTTGCATGCTGGCGGAGAGGATCCGCCACCTACAGGGACTACCCTCTCGTCCGGCCCTACTGTTTCATTAAGTATGCCTATGGCAGAGCCGCAGCCTCCTCCGCCATCTCCGGAATGAACGGTAAGATTGTACAGGTCTGCAGGCCCGGTAAAATTGGTTATCCATCCTGGGCCGCACCAGTTGTCTGACCCTAAGCTAACATAATCTATTTTGTTCGCCTCGTTTTGCACAACAATGTAAACCCAGCCAGAATCGCCTGCCTGAGCCCATACCTGCAAAGCTCCTCCGCTCCAATAGCACCAGCCGCTTATTCCTGCCGCAAAATACGGATTTACGATTTTTACTCCGTCGCACAGGCCAAGGTATGCGACATTCTTGGGTATTATGAGATAATTTATCTTTATTGTTGACTTTGCGCCAAGGTATGATGCCGTAATGTTGATATCGGCGCTCTTGTTGAGCGATACGTAGTTGATTGCCTGGCCGTTGGCACTTGTTGTTGTATATTGGTATTGCAGTGAATCCGGAGGAGTTGCAGGAGTGCCGTTGAGGAATGCTGCTGTGAAATTCACTGTAGCGCCTTCCTGCGGATAGCCCAAAAGCGTTACGGTCGCAGTGAGCTGGTCAGGTACGTTGGTTGCGGGAGCGTTGTATGTTGCTGCAGTGAGTTTTATGGAATAGTTTGATGCGGTGGCAGGCTCTGCCCTTGCCGTGTATAAGCCTTTGTAGGTTTCCCTTGGCACACTGGCACAGGATGATGGCGATGAGGAATTGGCAGCAAAGCCGCAATATGATGCGTTGAGGTATAGGTCTCCGCTGAAGTACTGCCCAAGCGATGAGGTTACATTACTGAGATGGAGCACACAGATTATGGAACCGCCGGGAAGCACGAAGCTTGGCCTGCACGTTGCTGCGGAGGCATTCCTTCCGTTTATGCTCGCGAAGAATGTTGGGTTAAGTATTGGGTATGGGCGCGAGTTCGTCATTATCACGCCTATCGAGGTAAGATGTGTTGTTGCATTAGTTCCAAGGACCATGTCGTCGCACGTTACCCCGGTAAGAAAGCTGCATGACGATGGCACAATTGCATGCGGCACTGCGATATAAAGATAAAGGAATGATATAGCTATCGCAATTATGAGTATGGTCCATCCGTATGTCACTATGTACTCTGTAGCAGATTGCGCTATTTTATTATTCATCAACCCTACCTGATCCCAGCCGCTAATTTAACATTCTATGATTATATATAAAAAAGTTGCGTTAGGCCATGAATACGAAAAGCCAGTCAAATGTGCGTTTTCAGCCTGCAGTGACGTTAGCCTCTGCGAATGCGCCAGACCTTCCCACCACGCGCAACGAATATGTCTGGTTTTCAAGAGGTATTATCAGCATTCCGCTCCTGCCAAGGCTTATGTTGCTGCTGTATGATAGCGTTATTGCGTTGCCTGCACCGAGCACATATCCTGGCGTCGATACAGGAACCACTGGCACTTCGTTGAATGGAAGCTCCAATGAGCCTGAAGACGTTATTAGGAAGTTCAGCATATTATGGTAGTGGCCATTGAAGTAGCCTGAGCCTGCAACATAATCCCTGTATGTGCCGTTGGTAAAGTTGAATGTATGCAGCGCCTTTATTACTGAAACGTTTATCATGCTGCCGAGGTTTGCACGCAGGCTGTTGAATGCGCTGGCATTGAGCTTGGTGCCGAACCTGCTGTTGAACTGCGATATGTTAGCCATGCTGCTCACGTTGAAGCCATGGCTTGAAAGCTTGCTTATAAATGAGGATATGTTGAAATTGCTGCCATTGTAGCTTGCGTTAAGCTGCGACAGCGTATTGCTGATGTTGTAGCTGCTTGCAATGTGGCCCAGCGCGCCGACTATCGCCTGGCTGCCGAAACCCTGCATCGAAATCCTTGACTGTGGCATTACATGTATGTGCGAGTGCAGCGATGCATTGTATGGCGTCGATATGCGCATCAGGCCGAAAAGCAGTAGCTGGTTTAGGGTTGCGCTAGCATTTCCATCGTTCTTTACGGTAACTGACAGGCTTGTCCTGTTGCCTGAAACATTGAGGCTTGCTGACGTTATCTCTATTTTTGGGCTTATGAACCTCAATCTGTTGGAAGCCGCAGGATTTATCCTGGCCCTGGCGCCAACATGCACGCTTGTGCTATTTACCGTGGAATTTCCAAGTGCCACGGCCCTCACCGAAGGCACCAGTACAAATATTGTTGAATTTGAAGTATATATCTCTACAACCGTTGGCGACAGATCTATGAGCGCCGCGCCGCTTGTGCCATTGAAATTGCTTATGCCTATGTGCAGCGTGCTTGACGGCACCGTTACGTTGTATGTCGTGCCGTTTATGTCGATTGTGGCAGAGGTTATGTTGAGCGTTATGTAGTCGAATTTCTGCTTCGGATTGACATGCGCAACGCCTATGGTCTGCGTAAGGTTGACAAGGGAAAGAAGGTTTATTGTTCCTGTGACGTTGACGTCCACAAAGCCTGTGGTGTTGGTGGCATTATACTCATGTATCTTTGCGCCGGAGAACGTTACGTTGAGGTATTCGGTGCCCTGTGGCACTTGTGCAGGGTCTGTAAGCATCAGCGCAACAGTGCCTGCAGGCGCAGGGGCCGAAACAGTCGACACTGTCGTAACTGCCGTCGTTGTCGTGGGCTTGTAGCTTATCACGCTTACAGCCACGTATATGAGCGCAAGAATCACTATTATAGCAACTATGTATGCAACCGCTTTGCCAGCCATCCAATCACATAGATAGTTTGCACAAAAAAAGCTTTAATACGTTGCGGTATGCTTTGTGATGTGGACTCCGCGGGATTTTCAGGGCCTTGACTGCAAAGCCTTTTTGAACCCGCAACCTCCTGCCTGCCAGACAGGCGCGCTACCGTTGCGCCAGAAGCCCACTAAAGCGTCATACAGGAGAAATCCAGATTATGTTTCCGCCCCTTAGCAGTATGGTGCCTAACTTCGCCTTGAGCTCGCCGTCGTCAAGCTCCTCGGCAGCCTCAAGCACTATGTTCATATGTGCATCAAAAGAGGTGACCTTGCCCCTTATGCTTATACCGTTCTTCATCTTTATCAGTACCTGCTGGCCTATTGACTTATTGAGCAGGTCGAATGGCCTTTCCTGTGTCATAACAATACACCAAAAATAACATTATTAGATTTGCATTAAAGCTTAAAACACTATAGGTATGGCTATTCCACAGGCTTGATTTTCTTGAGGTCGTCCTTGCGCACTGCAAGCTTGATCCTGCCTGTGCCCACGGCTACTTGCTTGCCTATTAGTATGTTCTCCGCCACGCCCTTGAGCATGTCCCTCTCCGAGAACACGCTGGCATTCACAAAATGCTTTATCGTCTCCTCGTACGCGGCCCTGGCAAAAACCGATGCCTTGTCTCCTGCTATGCCATGCCTGCCTATGCTCCTTATCGCGCCAGTATACGTCATAGTGTCTGCCACTAGGCTTATGTGCCTGAAGCCTACCGAAAAGCCCTCGTCGGCTATTGTCTTGTAGAGCTCAGATGCGATCAGGTTCCTTGTAGCCTCGATGCCGTAAACCTTCTGCACTTCGAATATGTCGTTGCAGTATACGCGCTTCTTGTCGACACCCTCTATCTCCATGACCCTTTCCATGTTGCTGCCGCTCGTGGCTATGTAGAATGTGCCGTCATTGTCCTGCTGCACCACAGCTTTTGCAACTCCCGGAAGGCCCAGGGCAGCCATTTCACGGATGTGCACGAACGAGGTTCGTATGCCCTTTATGTCCTTCTTGCTCTTGTGCTTTATCGTAACAGTATTGCCATCTGCCGAAAGCTCCAGCCCTTCGAATTTCTTGGTTATCTTGCTCTCTATGGCCTTCATCGTGGTGCCATTCCCGGAAAGCTTCTCTCTGCTGAAATTAAGCTTGAGCGTGCCGGCTTTCAGGTTCTCCTCATAGCTTTCAAGAAGCGATTTGAGCTTTACCTCCTCTATCCTGTCCCTTATCTCACGCACCTTCTCATAGTCCTTGGATATGGATTTTTCCACATGTATGCGCATGGCAGGCAGTTTGACCCTGCGCCTGGCGTCTATTATCTCTATTATCCTTGGCAGTCCGGTTGTAGTGACAACCGAAGACACGCCTGCGTTGTGGAACGACCTCAGCACCATCTGCGTCGATGGCTCGCCAAGGGACTGCGCTGCTACAACGCCGACAGGCTCGCCGTATGAGACCATTGCCTGGCTTCTGCGCTTTTCGTCTTTTTGCATTTGGCACACCTATAATCATTTGAGGGTTGACACGAGCTCCATTGTTGGGTCCTTGCCGTCGCCGCCGTATATCGTCTGTATCAGCGCGCCGCTCGCATCCTTCACGCTGAGGTTCGTATCTGTGTAGAAATCCTGCAGGGCGTTTATGAACCTGCGCTGCAGGTAGCCGCTCACTGCAGTTACGAGTGCCTTTGTCATGGTGGAATCCCTGGAGCCCATTGCATGGAGGTACATCTGCGTAGGCTCTAGGCCGTCCTGGAATCCGTTCGTCACGAAGCCCTTCAGCTCGGGATTCTTGCTGTTTTTCCTGAAATACGGAAGCACGCGTCCTGAATAGCCCCTTGATACGCGCTTGCCCCTGACCTGCTGCTGGCCGAGAAGCAGCTTTATCATGAGCATGTTGAGCACGCTGCCCCTGGCGCCTATCGTGGCAAGCAGGTATGCGTTATTGCTTTCGTCGGTAGTGCTTGAGATGAGCTTTGCGGCTTTGGACCTTGCCTCTTCCAGCTGCGCCAGCAGCAGCATCTCGAAGGTCTCCCTCTTCGTATAGCCCGGAAGCGACTCAAGCTTGCCTTGCTTGTAGTTTTCCGCCAGCTCGCGCGCCTTCTGCTCTACCTCTTTGATAATTTTGCCGCGCTCTGCAGTCTGCACATCTGTATTATAATAGTCTTTTATCCCTACTGTGAGCCCGCGCATGTATGCGGCCCTAAGCGCGAGGTTTGCGGCTTTGAGTATGAACTGCTCAAGGAAGTCTGGGCCGTACTCCACGAAAAGCTTGGCAAGCAGCACAGCCCCTGATTCAACTAGCTTGCTGTCTATTATGCCTTCGCGTAGCTCGCCGTTCTTTATCACGACCTTGTTGTTCTTGCCGGAGTATTCAAGGTCGAAATCCTTTGGCAGGAGCATTGAGAACAGCTTCTTGCCTGAGTACATTCCGTTCTTTTCAGGCTCAGGCAGCTCGTAGATGCCTATGTTAGAAAGCATTATCATTGCCTCTGCCTTGTCGAACATTGCGCCGTCCTTGGTCAGGAAGTACATGCCGGCTATCTCGTCTTCGGTTATTGAGGCTATCGGCTTGCCGTCCTTCGCGCTTAGCAGTATCTCCTTTGGCTGCATCAGGTAGCGCGCCTCTGCCTGCGACTCTATGGTCTGCGGCACGTGCAGGTTCATTTCATCGCCGTCGAAATCTGCATTGTACGGCAGCGTTATGGAAACGTTCATTCGCATGGTCTTCCCTGGAAGCACCTTTACGCGGTGCGCCATTATCGACACCCTGTGCAGCGTAGGCTGCCTGTTGAACAGCACTATGTCGTTGTTCACCAGCTGCCTTTCCAGCACCATTCCAGGCTCCAAGGCAGCGAGCAGCTCGGCCCTGTTCAGGTCTGTTACGCGCTTCCTCATTCCGTCCTTTGCAATGACGTTTATAACTGTCGGGTACGTGGTTGAGCCCAGGTAGCCCTTCGCCGCTTCCATGTTCCATTTCGTGACGTAGAACGGCACTGTCATGTTCTCGGCTATGCGCATTGGTATGCCCACCTGGTTTATCGTGAGGCTTGAATCCACAGATATTACGGTCCTGGCCGAAAAGTTGACTCGCTTTCCCGACAGGTTGTAGCGCATGCGCCCCTCCTTGCCCTTAAGCCTTTGCGCAAGGGTCTTCAAAGGCCTTGTGCTCCTGTGCCTTGATACCGGAACGCCAGGCGTTTCGTTGTTGAAATATGTTGTGACGTGGTACTGCAAAAGCTCCCAAAGGTCGTCTATTATTATCTGCGGCGCGCCTGCGTCTATGTCCTGCTCCAGCCTCTGGTTTATTCGCATCACTTCGACGAGCTTGTGGGTCAGGTCGTCCTCGCTCCTCTCTCCAGATTCCAATGTTATGGACGGCCTTACATTCACAGGTGGGACCAGCAGCAGTGTGAGTATAAACCATTCCGGCCTTGTGGCAGTGCCGTCTATGCCGAGAAGGGAAAGGTCGTCGTTGCTTATCTTGCTGAGCCAGTCCCTTATCTCGTCGGGCTTCATCTTGTTGCCGTTCAGGAAAAAGAACGTAGGCCTTTCAAACTTGAGCTTCTGCTGCACTGTTCCGCAGTACGGGCACTTCTTGACCGACTTGAGCTTCTTTGTGAGCAGCGCAAGACTGCTGGTATCTGATGCGGCAGAAGACTCGTCTTCCATCTCATCGGTTATTATGAAGCTCTTTATTGCAGGCCTGAGCTCTGCTATCTGCTCCTCGCTCAGCAGTATCCTGTGGCAGCTCTCGCATGTCGACTGCAGCAATAGGTATATGGATTTGGCGAACTCCGGGTGTATTACCGGCCTGACGAGCTCTATGTGGCCGAAATGCCCAACGCAGCTCTTTGCCCTGCCTCCGCAGGTCTTGCATTTGAGGCCAGGGTCTATAACCCCAAGCCTCTGGTCTATAAGGCCTCCGTCTATCGGATAGCCGTCCTCATTGTAGGTATCAGGGACTATGAGCTTTGCAACGCTCATGCGTTTTATCTCTTCGGGGCTTATCGCAGTAAACCTTATATGATCTATTATTTCAGCCTGTACCATTAATACACCTCAATCGCTCTTCAGTCTTATCCTTGCAAGTATGTGCATGGACTTCAGCTCGTCGAGCAGCAGCTTGAATGCATAGCTTATCTCCACTTCCTCGAGCCTGTTGCCGCCGCATGTGGGGCACACTGCAACATTCTTTATGTAGTCGTAGTAGCCTATGTCGCCGCAGTCCCTGCATATCCACACCGGCGCCTTGTCGCTTTGGTCCAGCATCCTTTCCTTTATCAGCAGGCTTGCGCCGTGGCCTACCAGTGCGTCGCGCTCCATCTCTCCGAATTTCAGGCCGCCCTTCCTGGGCTTGCCCTCTGTGGGCTGCCTTGTAAGTATCTGCACGGGGCCCCTGCTCCTGACCTGTATCTTAAGGCTGACCATATGCCACAGCCTGTGATAGTATACTACGCCGTTGAACAGCTGCGCAGCGAACTTCTTGCCTGTCCTTCCATCGTAAAAGTTCTCGTTTCCGAATTTTTCAAAGCCGTAGCTGCTGAGTATGTCGGCATATTCGTCTATGCGCTCCTTCCCGTGCATCGAGAACGGCGTGCCGTCCATTGTGCTGCCCTTTAGCGATGCTGCCTTTGCGCCGAGCATCTCCAGTATGTGGCCGTAAGTCATCCTGTTCGGCAGGCCTATTGGATTGAGCAGCAGGTCAGGCACTATGCCCTCCTTGGTATACGGCATGTCCTCCTGCGGGACTATGAGCGCAGTCACGCCTTTCTGCGACTGCCTGCTTGCAAACTTGTCGCCTATTTCAGGCACCTTTATGCCCCTTATCCTTACCTTTATTATGCGCGTCGCGCCGGTTGTCTCGCTGAACATCACGCTGTCTATGACACCTTGCTCTCCGGAGCGCAACGTGACGGAATTGTCCCTGCTTTTCTCCTCGCCCACTCCGAAGCTTGTCTGCTCCTCCAAGAACCTGGGAGGCGAAACCTTGCCTATTATGACCTCGCCCTCGTTTATCTCCTGCTCGGCTTCTGCTATGCCGTCCTCCCCGAGCTTTGAATAAGCATGCTCGCCTTTGTAGCCCTCTATGGTTGCACTCGGCAGCTTGAAATAGTCCTGCTGGCCGCCGGGGTACCTTCGCTCCTCGTCCATGTATGACCTGTAGAAAACGCTCCTGCCAAGGCCGCGGTCAACCGCAGCTTTGTTAAGCACTACTGCATCTTTCATGTTGTAGCCGTAGTATGTTGAAAGCGCGACTACGAAATTCTGGCCATTGGCGTGCCTCTTCATGTCTAGAGTCCTGTATGTGATGCTGTCTATTATGGGCTTCTGCGGATAGTACAGCAGGAACGCCCTCGCGTCGTAGCGGTTGTTGAAATTTGTAGCATAAAGCCCCTGCGCCTGCTTCATGAAGTTCCACGCTATGGGGTGCCTTCCCATGCTGTTGAATTCAGGGAAAACGCTGTTGTTTACCGTGAGCCCGAAGAGCGATGCAGGATCTATTTCCAGGTGCGTAGTCTTTGAGTCTATACTCTTCTCGTCTATCGCAGCGTATATGTTTTCCTCCTCTTCCGCATCCAGGTATTCTATGATGCCGCGCCTTACTAGGTAGTTGAAGTCTATCTCGCCGCTCTTGAGCTTCTCTACAAGGTCTGGAGTCAGCTTGCTTGAGCCGTTCTCGACTATGATGTATGGCTTTCTCACCCTGCCGCGGTCAGCGTTTAAGTGGACTTCGTTGATGCTCTTGCGGTACGATACGTTTATCTCGCCTGACAGAAGGCCGCGCCTCCTGTTCGCCCTTATCTCCTCTGCGAATGCATTGCCGTCTGCCACAACTCCGAGTTCCCTGCCGTCTAAATATACCCTGCATTTCTTTTCTTCTGCCAATCTGATCACCATTTTACAGGAGCTTCAGCTCCTTTATCTTCTTTTCAATCATGCTTTGCTCGGCCCCGACTGTCACCTTTGCCATCAGCGCCAGGTATCTAGTCAGCCCGACTTCAGTGCCTTCAGGGCTTTCGCTCGGGCATATCTTGCCAACGTGCGTGCCGTGCACGTCCCTTGCCTTTAGGTGGGGGTGCTTCTTGGCTAGCGGCGACTTTATCCTTCGCAGGTGCGCGACAGAGCTCATGTAATTGATCCTGTCAAGAACCTGCGACACGCCGGTCTGGCCTGCAGGCCACGAGCCTGTGCTCATCGAGTACAGGATCTTTTCAGTAAGCGTGTCAGGGTTTATGTTGGTCTTGACCGTCAGGCGCCTGCCCCTGGCCATGGTCCTCTCCACATGGTACTTTATGTCCTTTACAAATGCCTTGAACGCTGTGTTGAAGAGCTCGTCCATAAGGTCTCCGGCAAGCTTTACGCGCTTGTTCGCGTAGTGGTCCTTGTCGTCAGCCTTCACCTTGCCTTCCGCAACTAGCGACGTGCGCTCGGCCATCCTTACAAGGTACTCTGCTTTCTTTAGCCTTGCTGACGGGTCTGTGCCCAGGTGGGGCAATATGTAAGTATCAAGCTGCGTCTCTGCCCTCTTCTCCTGGTACACCATCGCCTGGTTTGGCGCGGTCATCCTGCCAAGCTCTATCATTGCCTCCTTTGGCTGCATCTCGATTATGCCCTTTGACAGCTCCATGTTCAGCATAAGGTCGTTCTTTACCTCTTGATCGTCTACAAGAGAGAGTATCTCTTTGGAGCTTATGCCCAGGGCGCGCAGTATCATCATCAGGCTGAGGCCCTTGTTGAGCGTAGGAAACAGTATCGTATATATGCCGTAATCGTCGCGCGTTATGCTGCATCTTGCCCTGAAGTTGACGGTGGTTGAGAAAACCTTCACCACTATGCCTGATTTCTCGCTTGTCGTTATCATGCGGTTAGGGGCAAGGTCCTCTATGCCAACAAGCACGCGCTCCGTGCCCTTTATTATAAAATAGCCTCCAGGATCGTCAGGGTCCTCGCCTTCCTTTATGAGCTGCTCGGCGCTCATGTTCCTTGTATAGCAAAGGTTGCTCTTGACCATGACAGGCAGCTCGCCAACATATGCCTCGCCTATTGCGTCCGCCTTCTCTATGCCGCTTATCACAGGCACGTACGTTAGGTACATAGGCGCCGCATAGGTCAGGTTCCTTGCCACTGCTTCATTTGGCATTATGCGCTTCGTGGAGCTGTCAGATTCTATGATGATTGGCTGCTCAAGCCTCATCTGGCCGAGCTTTATGGCGAAATCTGAAACCTCTGGCTCTATGAGGCTCTGGCTCTCTATGATCTTGTTTATGCCTACAGATATGAACCTGTTGTAGCTGTCTATCTGCTGCTGCGATATAGAAGTAGATTTTAGATACGATTCCATGACCTCGTGCGTTTCGCTCATTCAATCACTCAAAGATAAGCCGATGGCTTACCGGTCCGAATTAGCCCTTTATCACATAGCGGTAATAGATGTATTTTCCGCTCACAGGATCGTCCCTGTGTATAGCTATAAGCGATCCTGGCTTCGCTCCAAGCTCCTTTATGCCTGGGTCGCTCTCGAATATTTTAGGGAATTTTTCAAGCGGCGTGTTCAGCTTCTTCGCTATTTCTTTTGCTTCGTTCTCACTAAGAAGTTCATGTTTTACCAATAAACTTTCTCCAAAAACCAATGGCTCACCAGCGAGCAGTATCCTACCTCTAGCTACGGGCAGTTATATATTTACAAGCAAAGTAATAAATAAGTTTTGATTTAAGCCAGGCACCGCATTACATGAGCGCATGCAAAAATGTTGCACATGCCTGTTTTTCCTTTCAGCAGCATTTGAATATGCATTTTTGCTTTTTACCAATTTATACAACAAAATGCAGAAACATATTTAAACACATCAGTCCCATTTTCCTTTGAAATATAAATATTTAGGTGATAACGATGGGAGGCGGCGGAGGCCAGTAAAAAGTTAAAGTCTTGAAATTTGTCATTGCTACTCTTTCTTGTTGGTAATTATTTTGTATTGGTAGGTTTCTTCCGGAGGTATTCTTCTGAAGCCAAGGGTCCCTACCAGAACATCTGTTATGATTTCTATATCCGGTTCCGATTTCTCGTGTATTGCGTCTTTAAGCTCTTCTGTATACTCTTCAGAAGTTTCTGCATAAATTGGCTTTATGAACAAAAATCCATACGGCGCCCCTATATCGCCAAATAATGCATACCTGTTCGTCGGCGTCTTTGGGTTGTCTATCATATGCGCGAAGAATTCGTTCCTGTGTGCATTGAAGCTTTCTATGTCTGTTTGCGGTAGCTTTATTAAAGCAGTGAACCTTGCAGGCAGCTTGTCCATTCTTATAGTTATCCTGTATATCAATTTCTTCTCAAGGAGCCTGTAATACGTGTAATCTGAAGAGCCTTTGCTGAGGCCCAATTCATTGTCCATTCCGGAGAATTCTTTCCTTCCGTCGATGCTTAATGCCTTTAGCACATCGTATTCCCTTTGCAGTATTTGCTCCGGAGCTCTTCTCGGATGCTCTCTTGTCCTGCGCCATATCCTCTCTTTGAGCAAATCAAAAAATTCCATCCTCATTGGGGTGTAGCCGTACGCATAGGTTATGTAGCTGACCTGCCACAGAGACCTGTTCTGGGAGAACGCCTTTTCTGATCGTATACGGTAGAGGGTATCCTCAAGCGCCTGCGTGTTCTCTGCAAGCAGGTACATGAATAGGTGGTATTTGCCTTTGAGAAGCGCGGCGAACTGTATTCTGGACTCCTTTTCAAGTATCTCCTTCATCTTTTGCTCTTCCGGAACCTTGCCTTTGAAGAATCTTACGAATACCACATACCTGAAAAATCCAAAAGGCCTGGGGCCGAATTCAGGTATGTATGTTATGCCATACATGGCCTCAAGATTCCCGAGGCGCTTTTTTGCTATGGCATTTGTCGTGCCTGAATAGTCTGCAATTTCCGTTATGCTTGCCCTTCCGTTTGCACTGATTGCCTCCAGTATTTTGAGGTCCACGTCTTCAGGGTACAGCATCCTTTCCAAAAGGTTGTTCTTATGCGAGCTTGATTCCCTGGCAATGCGCTCTTCCAGTGTTTTAGCATTCGTTTCTAGCTTTTTATGCCTTGCAGGTATGAATGTGCCATCGGCGCTTATTTTCCCGAGGTAGAGGTTTACCGTCTTCCTTTTTCCATCCATTGTTTCGGACTTAGCCTCGTAGACGTAGAAGCTGCCATTTATCAGGGCTATGCTGACGCTGTATTTGTGCTCTTTCCTGAGCTTTTCTAAAGCTTCCTTAACGCTTTCTGGCAGTTGCCGCATCATTCCACTTTTATAATTAATATTTAATAGAAATCATTAAATTAGTTTTTAATAATTTTTATTTTTTTAATCTTTTTCCTAATACTAAAAAAGTTATTTTGATTTTTAAAAAGCATATAAATTAAATTTTAATTGCAATTATCAGATGATTGCTCTTTATTTATAACATTAATTTGCCAAATCTATTTATAAAAGCTTGTCCATAATATTAACTAAGGATGTTTGCCCGGGGATAAAAATGCAAGAAAGCAATTTTGCTTTATGTGCTCTGTTTCTTAACACCCCATCCACCCTTACCCCGGCATCGTCCAGCACATTCTATTAAATACTGTAAATATACAAATAGAGATGAGAATGCATGTTTGGATTTGGAAAGAAAAGCGAAAAAGCGGGCAATGACAATAGGCCCATAAAAGTAATTAGGATATCTGAAAACAGCTGGCAGATCGTTTATGCTGATGAATGATTTGGTGGGCAAATGAATAAATACTACATGAATGCTGGGACAGGCGCTGCGAAGCAGCGCACAATGCAGCATGTGAAAGACATAGACAAGTTCTTCGTGGCGAAAAGGAACGGCAAAACCTATCACAATTTCTTTCTAATAAAGCCAAAGCAGGGAATGGACGTGAATGCGCTCGCGAACGACATTGCGTCGCTTCCGGATGTCTTGGAAGTATATGCAACAGAAGGGCCCATAGGCTTCATGGTAAAGGCATGCTTTGACAGCGATAAGAAGCCAGAGGAAGTTGCAGACTACATAGAGAAAAACGTGTCAAAGGATTACGGCACTTTAGTGAGTTACATAAACTTCAAACAATGCCAAAAATGAAGCTTGCTATGACACAATCATTTCGCATTTCTTACACCCTTCATATGCTTTTCCTTTAGTAGAAAACCAACTGGCACAGTCTGCCTGTCCGATTCGGTTAAGCCTAGCTTAATAGCGAGGGATTCTATTTCGCGTTGTGCGCGTGACACATTGCCCTTTCCTGAAACTATACGTTCTATCTCTATGAACGGTCCCAGCTCATGGTATTCATCGATTACTATGTTGAAGACCCCGTATTTGTATTTGCGCCGTGTGCGTTTAATGTATTCCAGGTACTTGAGCGGGATTATCCCAATATGTTTAAATATTTGCATAAGCGCGAATGGGTCATCTATAGATACTTCATATTCTTTAGTGGTCATCACACGCTGGCTCTTATTGCCCGAGGGCTTGTAAGTCAGCATGCCACCGGATTTGTTGGACTCTGTTCTTATACGTAGGGCTTCTATGGATTTCCAAAAATCCCTCCGATCCATGCTAAAATTATGGTCTTCTATTACAACCGCACCGATGTTTTTAGCGCCGAAATCCTTCAATTTTTTTAGTAATGCATGTTCGTCAGCAACCCTAAACCTTGCTTCTACTTCTATGTTGTTGCTCATATAGTTACCTCTTAAATATTAAATAGCACCTTGATTTGTTAGACCTTAGCATTATTAAGATGTTGAGCGTCTTCCAATGCCCGACATGACCGTCCTTGTTCTTCATGATATGAGTTTGACACGTATAGATTTAAAGAGGCAATATAGCAGACTACGGAATTAAGAATAATAGATTGAATCGGATAAATTTATTGAAAATAGAAATAGGTTAATAGGCGTAATAGAAAAAACTTTTATTAAAAAGTGATTTGTATAGTAATAGAAAAATCTGTTGGCGCGATAGTTGTTAATCCGGCTGGCCTCTATTTATTATTAAATAGAGCCGATAAAAATGGCGATTTCTGGGAGTTCCCAAAAGGGCACCAATTAGAAAATGAAAATGACATAGAAACACTTAAGCGCGAACTTAAAGAGGAAGCAGGTATTGAAAAATTCGAGTTTATAGAAAATTTTGTAGGAAAAAACGAATATGTTAGCAGTTCAACTGGAAATACACGCATAATACTCTTATACCTTATAAAAGTGCCAAACGATAAGGTAATTATCAGCCAGGAGCATAAAGAGTATGTCTGGGCAGCATTTGACGATGCATTGACCAAGCTCAATCATGACAAATGGAGAGAAATCCTAACCAGTGCCAAGAAGCGTTTGATGGGCTAAACCATTTAAGTAGAAAATAGGAGATTTTGAACTTCTATCGCGAGCGCCCAAGGCTCGCAGTCTGCCAGGTTAGCGTAACTTTCCGTGTTAAATATTCGCAGTGTTATGGATTTGCGTTGCGACTGCTTTATGCCTTTTGCTCATTGCTTACCAGAGATTAGCATTCTCGTATTGCTGCTTAGGCCGTTCGAGCTTGCTAAGAGGCTTGAATGCTTTGGCAAATCTAGGATGGCTCACCACAGGCACGATGCCACGCACCCTGGCAGGAGAATGCGGATCCGTGTACGCACGCATTTCCAAGCTCTCCTTTGTGGATATGTCCTTCCATATCTGTGCATATGCTATGAAGAAGCGCTGCTCTTCTGTGAATCCATCGACCTTTTCGTTGAGGTCGCAATTGGCTTTCAACGCGTCGTATGCTATGCTTATGCCACCCAAATCTGCTATATTCTCCCCCATCGTCAACTCGCCGTTGACCTTTATGCCAGGGAGTATGCTTATAGAGCCGTAGAGCTTCGCTATCTTCGAAGCCTTGGCGGCAAAGCGGCGCATGTCTTCAGCAGACCATTGGTTGCCCATGTTCCCGCGCTTGTCGAACAGCCTGCCCTGGTCGTCGAACCCGTGTGTCATTTCATGCCCCAGTATTGCACCTATGCCTCCAAAATTAATTGCGGCATCGGCTTTTGCATCGAAAAACGGTTGCTGCAATATGCCTGCAGTCACGACTATCTCATTCCTTGAAAAGTCATTGTACGCGTCTGGCTCAGTTACAGACATCAGCCATTCTTCACTGTCAACTTTTTTGCCTATGCGCTTCAGCTGCCTCTCCAGCTCGAAAGCGTAAGCTTTCATGGCATTGCCCACGAGGTCGCGCCTGTCAAAATGCAAGCTTGAATAATCCCTAAAACGCTTCGGGTAGCCTACCTTCGCCTTCATTGCATCAAGCTTTTCGATCGCAGCCTTCTTCGTGCGGCTGCTCATCCATGCATTGTTGGCGAGCCTCGCCCTGAAAGCCTTCTTTATCGAATCTACAAGCTCCTCTGCCCTTTTCTTGGCGCCCTCCGAAAAGTTTTTCTTCACGTAAATGCTGCCTATCACCTCGTTGAGCATTTCGCTTGTGCGGTATATACCGCGTTTCCACCTTGGCTCATTCTTCTTCTGGCCAGCGAGCACGGTGCCGTAGAACCTGAAATGCTCTGCCTGCGCCGCCTTATGGAGCAGCGGCGCATATGCGTTGATGACGCTCCATCTTAAATATGCCTTAAGCTTCTCCATGCTTGTATTATATATGAGCGCGTCGAGCGCTATCAAGTAATCTGGATTATCTACTATTGCATAGCCAATGCCTTTTACGCCGAGATTATCGAGGAAGCCCATAAAGTTCATGCGCGGATATTTTTTAGCCATTTCAGCTGCACTTTCTTTGTTATAGCTCTTCGCTTCATCACGCTCCTCGGCACTGCTTTTGCTCGCCCTGGCGAGCCTTGTCTCTATATCCATCACCACGCCTGCTGTGCCTTCCGCTCCTCTTTCTTCAGTGCCATAAAGGCGGAGCATTGCGGCGATGTGCTTCCTGTATTCGAACCTTGCCTTTGCGAACCTCTTTTCCAGGTAATAGCTCCGCTCAGGCAGGTTTATTCCTGCTTCCTGTATGTAAAGCGCGTATACGTCGCTTTTCTTCTTGTCGCAATCTGAAAAGACGTTCAAGAATACAGGGATGCCGAGCGTGTAAAGCTTCGCGAGGGTAGCAGGCAGCTCATTCTTGCTTTGCAGAGCATCTATCTTTTCCATAATGGGCTTTATTGGCGTGAACTTCCGCTTCTCAAGCTCATCCACGTTCATATAAGAAGCGTAGAAATCTCCGACGACACGTTCTGCGCTGCTGCGAACTGACTTCGCCGCACAGTATTCGGCGATGTGCCTGAGCTTCAGCATGTTTATGTCCCACAGCAAGGAGAAGGAATTTACCGATGTTTTGTCCTTAGGCAGCCTGTGTGACTTTATCCAGTTGCCGCAGGCATACATGTAAAAATCATCGAACGGGTCGGCAGATTCATTCATGTTGCTTGTGCTGAAACTTATGCTTCGTTTTCGCATGCTATTAATCATAGAATCGCCATTCAATCGCATTTCATGCTTTTATATTTTTTGAGCGGCACAAGCATGAATGCCTGCACAAAATGCGTATAAATAATTTCATTAAGAAGGCATGCTGCCTTTTTGCGGTTGCATAATATTTCGATTCAAAGTATTAAATTTATTTCTCAGGCCTTTCCAATGCTAAAGCTATGTTAAAAAGTAACATTTGAAGCTCCTATATATAACTCCAATAAACAGAATGGGGAGTAGGAGATTTGGACTCCTATCGCGAGCGCCCAAGGCTCGCAGTCTGCCAGGTTAGCGTAACTCCCCTTTTGCAGTAGTTATTTGTCATGCTTTTTTATATATGTTTTGTGCTACGGCTTAATCTTTGTCCATGCTTGCCTTCATCGAGCGCCAGGCTTATCGCTTCCTCAGGGCTAACGGCACCCAGCAGTTTTACCTTTTTGCCATCGTCGATGTACCCATTTATCCTGCTGTCGTACCAGCGGTCAAATCCCTTCATTATTATGCATTTTTTTCCGAGCCTGTACGCTATGCACAGTTCGGCAAGCGTTCCTGCTCCTCCCGGAATGAATATTATAGCGTCGCATCCATGCATGCCTCCGAATATGAAGCTGCCGACGTCTATATCTGTGAGTATTTCTACGTCAACATACTTGTTGGAGGCTCCCCTTTCCCTTCCAGGGACTCCTACAGTAATGCCACCTGAGGCTTTCGCACCCTTCGAAGCATATTCCATCACTCCTCCTGTGCCTCCAGTGAAGACCACTGCGCCCCTACTTGCAATAATAGAGCCAAGAGTTTCAGCAGTAGCGAGAACGTATCTCCGCTTCAGCTTGTCTTTTGGTAGCTCTCCGCTGTCTGGACCCATTATACCTATCTGCATATTTTTTCCCATTTATATCACTTGCAAACGCATTCCTATCCCATACATTTTATGAAGCCTGCCGGATCCTTATATAGGAGCCCAAGATGGCCTATTTCTACCGACTGTATAAAATCCATTATAGTAGAACGAGAGCCCTCGTCTACATACTTCATTAAGTAAGAAGCGTTGCCCTCGTCCCTGCATTTCAGGAGTATGAATCGCAGCGATAGGATTGCAGGCCTGCCAGAAACCCCTTTTACTGTTTGGGAGGCATAAGCAGTGGTTATGCCGTTTATTGTGCTTCCTTCTTTTGCTCTCCACCTGTCCCCAGGCCTTATGTCCATGCTAAGGACCAATGACATGGAATCAAAGCGATTTTTACGGCCTATCCAATCCATGCACGCGTTTAAGGTCATGCCACTGGCTATAACATCGTCAAGTAATGTGATGGTGCCGTCTGTTTCTGGCAGTAGCGATGCATTTTTGGTACGTTCCTGCATCACCACGCTTATAGATGGACGTTTTCCCATGCGGTATTCGTAAACGCGTTTCGGCTCCACATATGCATAATCGGTTTCGAATCCCTCTTTGCGCAGCAGACAGTATGTAAGTGCACCTCCTGTTCCTACAAGAACGAAATTTTGATTGCCGTTAGCTTGTTTTGGCACATCCTTTGCGAGCTTTGAACCATCTAAAATTTCCACAGGACCGCGGAGCATGCCAGCGAGTTTTGCCACGTCGCTGTCTTTTACCCCGAACTGGGTCGCATCGTCCAAAATAAACAGGTTTCCTGTTTTTGTATCGCTATTCGTGAACTAATCTACCCATTATATCACCCATAAGAAAAGTAATTAACACGCTTAGCATATCCGTACTGGCACAGTTTTGCACCGCATGCGCAAGCCACGGGAATTGCAGTAAAAATTGAAATAGCTAAGCCGCAAAAATACTTGAGGAAGCAAAAAGAGTTTATGCAAAGCTTATACAAGCCCCATGGATCAGGTGCAAATGCTAAAGATGTTACGCATGGAATGGTTTGCCAAAGGTTTCCAAAAACCCTTCGGCATTCTGGTGTTGGAACGGCATCACTTCACCCTTTTATTAAGTTGACGCTGCCGGAATTATATAAACCTTTTGTACAGAATTGCTTATTTTGCCCAGGGTTCGGCTTACCAGAGATTCACGTTGTCATGCCTTGTAGTTATCGTTCTTTTTTTGCTTAGGCCTTCGAATTCCTTTTTAAATGACTCGTGGGTTATTGCAGGAATCAGCCCCCTGAATTTTTTCGGCGAATGCGGATCTACAAGTAAGAGCCTCTTTGCCTCCTCTTTCGTTGTCTTGCCCTTGTGTATCTGTGCCCATGCTATGAAGAATCTTTGCTCCTGGGTGAAGCCGTCTATAAGCTTGTCCTTGTACTTGCTGGTCTTAAGCGCTTTCCGAAGCGCATCAAAGGCTATGTTTATGCCGCCGAGGTCGGCTATGTTCTCCCCAAGCGTGAGCTTGCCATTTACCTTCATGCCTGGCATAGCTTCAAGCGAACCGTAAAGCTCGGCAATCCTCTCGGCACGAGCTTCGAACCTGCTCCTATCTGACTTCTGCCACCACTCCTTCAGGTTGCCATTCTTGTCATAGAGACTGCCCTGGTCGTCGAAGCCATGAGTCATCTCGTGCCCTATGACCCCGCCTATGCTTGCATAATTAACTGCATCGTCTTTGTCGGCATCAAAGAAAGGAGGCTGGAGTATGCCAGCAGGAAATACGATTTCGTTTAACGTGGAACTGTAGTACGCGTTAACCTTTGGAGTGGTCATGCTCCATTCGTCCCTGTCAACATGCTTGCCTATCCTAGACATGTCACGGTCAATGTCTAACGCATTGATCTTTTGGAAGTTCCCGACAAGGTCATCATCTTTTAAGTAGAGCTTTGAATAATCCCTGAATTTCTTTGGATATCCTATCTTTTGGTTTATAGAAGCAAGCTTTTCCAATGCCCTTTTCTTTGTCTGCTTCGACATCCAGTCGACTTTTTTGATTCGTTCTGCAAAGGATTCCCTTATGTTGGAAACTAGCTCTTCGGCCCTTCTTTTTGTCTTTGCATCGAAGTTTTGCTTTACGTATAGCGCCCCGAGCGCTTCTCCTATCAGGCCGTCTACAAAGAATATCCCGCGATGCCACCTTTGCCATAGGGATTTTTGACCGGATACTTTCTTTCCGTAAAAATTGAAGCTTTCATAATAAACTGCATTGTGCAAAAACACAGGATATGAGTCAAGCACGCGCCATGTGAGATACGCTTTAATACTATTAAGATCCAGGCTTGCAAGCATCTTATCTAACTTGTCAAAGAATTCCGGCTGGCCTATTATGACGTAGCTCAAGCCCTTTGCTCCAAGTGCATTGTAGTATTCCATCAATCCCAGCTTCTTGTACCTTGAGCTTATTTGTTTTGCTGTCATTTTGTTGTAATTCTTTCTGTCGTCCCTGAGCTCTACGTTGGTCCGTTGTGCCTTTGACAATTCGGTCTCGATTTCCATTACAACTTTTGCATTGGCAATCGCATAAGATGGCTTGGAGCCGTATAGCACGAACATGTTTCTTATGTGCTTGACGTATTCCTTGCGCAGCTCTGCGAACTTTGGGCTTAGGTAGTAGTCCCTGTTGGGCAAAGGCATGATCCCCTGCCTGGAGTAAAGAGCGTATATTTCACTGTTTTTTTTGTCGGATGTCACGTATGAGCCGAAGAAGGCATTTAAGCCGATATGGGCCAGCTCGCCAAGCAACGAAGGTATTTCCGCTTTGTTACCTATATCCCTTATCTTTTTCATTATAGGCATTATGGGCTTGAATTTAAGTTTTTCGACAAGCTCCTCGTTCATGTATGAAGCATAGAAATTGCCAACAAGGCGCTCTATATGGCTATCTGGCTTGCCATTGGCACATTTCTCCGCTATGCTCTTCAGTATGAGCAAGTTGGCGTCATTGAGTTCATCAAAAGAGTTTATTCTTATCTTTCCTTTTGGCATTTTATGCGTTTTCAGCCAGGTGCCGCATGCGTAGGAGTAGAAGTCGTCGAACGGGTCTACAGACCTGTCCATGTTTTTTACAGAGAAACCTATCCTGCTAAGTATCGATTTGCTCTGCATTACCATGGGATCGGCATTGCTTGCTTTTGCAGCTTTAAGCCCTTCCGCAGCCTTCTTTTTTTGCATCTTCGGTGCCCTCTGGCTTTTTAAGGCGGTTTTTCTCCCCGGCCATCTCCCTCATCGCTATGGAATATGCAATGCCCCTCTCTTCCTTCTTGGGCTCTGACTGCTTTGGCTCTTTGCGCTTTAAAATTGACATAATCGTTTTTATTTCTAAACTAATTTAGCAGTTTCGCAAAAATGTGCAGATTTTCATTCGGCGTTGTCGCTTTTTGCAGCACAAAACACATAGTTAAATATTTTTAGTTGAAAATAAAAAGCGCTAATACTTTGAGGTGTTATTATGCCTAGCCTTGATCTTCCTTGGACTGAAAAGTACAGGCCGAAGGGGCTCGACGAAGTCATAGGCCAGAAGGTCATAGTGGACAGGCTGAAATCATTTGTCAAAAGCAAGAATTTCCCGAATATGATATTCGCAGGCAGCGCAGGCATAGGCAAGACCACATGCGCAATAGCGATGGCAAACGACCTGTATGGGGGAGAGCTAAACGGGGCGTTCAAGGAGCTGAACGCTTCTGACGCAAGAGGAATAGACGTCATACGCGGCGAGGTCAAGAATTTCGCAAGGGTTGTCTCAATAGCGCAGGTTCCAGTAAAGATAATATTCCTTGACGAAGCTGATGCGCTTACTGCAGACGCGCAGCATGCGTTAAGAAGGACGATGGAGAAGTATTCGTCCGAGACAAGGTTCATACTAAGCGCCAATTATGCCAGCAAGATAATAGAGCCAATACAAAGCAGGTGCGTTGTTTTCAGGTTCAAGCCCCTGAACGCTGACGACATGAGGGCTTACATAGAGCGGATCGCAGAGGGCGAGTCCTTGGAGGTTGATGAAAAGGCCTTAAACGCGTTGATTTATGTCAGCGATGGGGACATGAGAAAGCTTACAAATGTGCTTCAGAGCGCTGCCATGTTCTCGCCAAAGATAACTGAGCGCGAGATATACAACGTGGCTTCTAGGGCCAGGCCCACGGAGATAGTGTCAATGCTCAATTATGCAGTATCTGGCGAGTTTGAGAAGGCCAGGGCTGAGCTTGACGCACTGATGCTAAAGCACGGCCTTGGCGCGGAAGACATACTTACGCAGTGCTACCGTGAAATACAGAATATGAATATAGACGAAAGGGCTAAGCTAAAGACCATAAGCTACATAGGGGAATGCAACTTCAGGGTTGTGGAAGGCGCAAACGAGCGCATACAGCTCGAAGCTTTCCTTGCCAACCTGTCCCTCATAGCAAAAGGGCAGTGAGCGTTTAAGCAGCTTACTGGGCTGGCGATTGCTATGCCTGCTTCTCTGTATTCTGCGTTTCGAAAATAAGTTCCAGCGCGCCTGCATAGTCGAATTCCGGTGCCTTTATGTAGAAGCTTGCAACGAAGCTGCTCTTGTTGTCTATCGTAAATGGCAGCTTTGGCTCCGACGCTACAAATTCGAATGGCTTGCTTACTGAAACTGCTTTTACAGTGTCATTGTAAGTGAGCACCCTGTACATCTGCATTGATACCTCAAACACGCCGCCCTTACTTACGTTCTTTACCTCTCCGTGCTCGTTCACCTTTACGCGCTTGCTTCCACTTACGGCTATTATCTCAGGCATCTCTATGTGCACGGTCTCGACCTTCTTCGGCTCCATCTTTATAACAAGCGGCCCGGAATAGCTGTAGTCAGGCGCTTCTATCATTAGCTTGAACCTCAGCGAATTGCCTGCTTCGACCTCCACAGGGGGCTTAGGCTCAACAAGCACCAGCTTGAACGGCTCCTTTACGCTTATGTCGCTTATCGCTTCCGCATTTGTAGCTTTCTTCAGGAATGAAAACTCCGCGTAGTTCTTGTTGGCAAAAGGTATTTCCACATTGAAAGTTCTACTGCTGAGCTTCATGCCTGGCAGCGCATGCACTGAGTTCTTCCAGTAGATGTTTATGTTGCTTATGCTGCCGTTGTATTTTTTCCTACTCAGAAAGCCAAGATTAAGTGACATTTGACCATCGCTAAGCTTTTGTAGGCAAATTTTATTAAAGTGCGCAAAACCCAGGCATATTGGTACGCACATTATAAAGTTTTTGCTTTGCTTTAGAATAAACAGGCAACCAGTTGGTGTCGTATGCTCGGAAAGATAGGCGCAGAATGGGGCGCACTGAAGTCTGTCGCAGTTCACAGGCCAGGAATGGAGATGGCGCTTGGACTGCTCGATCCTGAGGCGTCGCTCTACGAAAGAGCTTTCAACGCAGATGAGGCGGCAGCTGAGCACGGGCATTTTGAGCGCGTGCTAAAGGAGCAGTTCAATGTAAAAGTAATAGACTTAAGGGACGAAATAATAAGGCTCGCGAATTCCAACAGCAAGTATATGGACATGCTTATTGCTGAAGCCATGCACGCCGTAAAATATATAGGCAGCGGAAGGCGCATCGATGATGCAAGAAGGTTTGCAAGGCTCAATTGGCGCCAATACGGCCCGGGCTATTTTTTCAACATGCTGCTGATAAGGCCGGTAATCAGGCTCAGGGCGCAATCCGGTTCTGAGCGCATGCGCATAGATGTTGCAAACCCCTTGTCGAACTTATATTTTATGAGAGACCAGCAGCTTGTTACGCCCAATGGCCTTTTCATCTCAAAAATGGCTACGGAGCAGAGAAGAGAAGAGCCAGGCGTAACTACGCTGCTCTGGAGAATGCTGGGCCTTCCTGTAGCAGGACGTGCCTCAGGCAAGGCAGTCATAGAAGGAGGCGACTACATGCCTATGAAGAAGTTCGCGCTCGTGGGCATAGGCACGCGCACCAATGAGCAGGGGGCAAGGCAGCTAATGTCTTCATGCGTAGGATTCGATGAAATAGCAGTCGTAAGGCAGCCCGACTTTAGTTTGCTCCCTCATGGCGCGCAGTATCGCATGCTGAACATGCACCTTGACACATACTTCAATGTAGCAAGCAGCTCTACGGCCGTAGGCTCGGAGGCGCTGCTCAAGAGCGCAAGGGTAAGCGTTTATTTTAAGGAAGGCCGTGCATACAGAAAGGAAAAGGATAGCACGAACCTTTTCGATTACATTAGGGGGAAAGGCTTTGACGTAATAAACCTTTCTGCATTGGAGCAGCTTTCCTATGCATCAAACTTCCTTTGCATAAGGGACGGGCTCATACTTTCAATAGATTCAAACAAGGTTGCAGGGCTCACAGTCCGGGCTATAGCCGAAAAGGTTAAGGAGGACAAAAGGTATGAACGCCTTTATAGGGAAGTTAGAAGGGAGTATTCCAAAATTGGGAACTCGCGGCTGTTCCCGGAAAATAAATCCCTTAAGGAATACGGGATAGAGCATTACGATGTTGCCCTTGAAAACCTTACTGGAGGATTCGGCGGAGCGCATTGCATGACTGCAGCATTAGAGAGATCCGCATGAATTGGCAATGTTTTGTAAAGATATGCGCAATGAAGACCAAAAAGTTTTATAAAAGTGCTGCGAAAGAGTAATGATATCATGCCTAAAGGAAAAAATATAGGTAATTTTTTAAAGTCAGAATTCGACTATCTGAAGAACGAACGCATATTTTTGGCTGGAAAGAAAGCGGATGTTGCAGAAGCAGTCGGCTATTTCCAAAAAAACAAAAGCGGCGTGAGGCTTACCATATTATGCCAGGGCAAGGCGGATCTCGTTTACTATCTCAAGACTTTGCGGAACCAGAACAACTTGAGGTATATGCTGGCAAAGCTCGGATACATAAATATGGATGACGGCGAATTCAACATAGTTTTCTATTTTGTGGACGTGCCTAAAATAGCTGACAAAGAGCGAAAGGCGACACTGGCAGACATATACACGCTTCTTAAGCCCAGCGGCATCGCGATAGTTTTTGGAAAAGGCGTTGAGAAGGCAAAGACAAAGCTGATAAACGCCAGGTTTGAAGATTACGAATTCGAGGAGTACAACGGCACGAAGTACCTGAAGCTGGTTAAGGTAAGCGATACCGATATTCTGCCGCAATAGCTGCAGGATTCATTGCTATGGCCTTATGGCAGTTCCAGACCTGCCTGCTGAAATTTCTTCGAGTTTCTCTAGGGCGCCTATCCTTGCAATCCTTCCAGTGGAGCTTGCAAACCTTATGCATGCCTCCAGCTTTGGCCTTATCGTGCCGTTTTCAAGCCTGCCGAGCAATGCCTTTGCATCACGAACGTTTATTTCGCGTATGATGCTTGAACGGTCCGGGAAATTGCCGTACAATGCCTCTGCTTCTGTCAATATTATGAGCTCGTCAACATTTACATTGACCGCTATTAAAGCGCTAGTGGCGTCCTTGTCTATCACGCCATCAAAGCCTTTGTACCATTTCCCAGATTTTAAAACAGGGATGCCTCCTCCGCCGCCGCATATAACAAGGCGATTTTGCTTGGCACTTTCTCGTATTGCGTCCATTTCAAGCACACTTACAGGTTTCGGGGATGGCACAACCATCCGGTAGCTGCCCTTTTCCTTTACATAACTGAATTTTCTGAACTTGAGCTCCTTCTCCAGCTCTGCTTTTGAATAGTAGGGCCCTATCTGCTTTGAGGGATTAGCGATTGCTGGATCGTCCTTGCGCACTACTGCATGTGTTACTATGACTTCCGAAGTCATGCCGATATCTTTCAGCAGCGGATCCATCGAGTAAGCCAGTATTGAACCTATATAAGCCTGGGTCTCTGCGGTAAGTATGTGCAGCGGCAGGCTTGGCATGTACCTGCTTGCATGCTTGTTCCTTATCAGCTCATCGCCCACTTGCGGCCCGTTGCCATGCGTGAGTATGACCTTGTGCCCTTCTTTCTTTATGAATTTCGATATCAATGATGCAGTAGCCTTTGCATTTTTCATGTGCGTTTCGAAATCAGGGCTTTCGCCTTTCTTTAGCAATGCGTTGCCTCCGACTGCGATAAGTATGTTCTTCAATGTAGCACCCGTATACCTTATTGAAAGCAAATCCAAAGCTTAAATATGTTGCACACGAATCATAGGTTATAATATCAGAAAGAAATCTGGGCCTGTTGCAGCAGTGCATTGCAAATTGCCCTTAGCAGTCTGCAATTGGCCTGCTTTGCTAATGCTTTTACGGCGAAAAACCTAACAAAAACCTAACCCTTTCGGAATCTTAATTAATATAGGCGTTACAAAATACAAGTGCTGAATAGCAAATGCAAAATTGGTGTGACTTATGTCAAAGACTTTTGGCACAAAAAACAGGATAATCAAATTACTGAAGGAAAAGCCCATGACAATTACCGAGATTAGCGAAGTGCTGGGGCTTTCAAAAGCGACAGTAAGCCAGCATATGTCGGAATTGGAGAGCATGTCGATGATAGAGCAGGTAGACAATTCGCACTTCAAGAAGGTAAAATTCTACAAGCTGCCAAATGCAGGCAGCCATGTTATAGAGCAAAAAAACGGCGGCGCCAGATTCAGAGGCATCGTACTGCCGCTGATACTTGCAATAGCTGTGGTGGCAGTGCTCGCTGCTGCAATTCTTCAAAATTCCGGCACGCAGGTGCGCATTCTTCCTGCCGAGAATGTCACGCCAGTTGCAAGCACCGCGCCAATCGGGGAAGCATGCCCTATGATAATCGCTTTTACAAATGGAACCCATGCAAACGAATCGCTCTTGAATAGCATAGTTTCAGGGATTGCATCAGGTTCGCAATGCAGCCTTGCATACCTCAGCGGCAATAGGATAGGAAACCTGAATTATACCTCGTCAAATGGCACCGTATATGTTCCTGAGCTTAGGTACAGGTATACAATAAACCAGACGAACATAGCGAATTTGAAGGCAGCAGTTGATGAGGGATTTTGTGGCGATTTGAAAGCATTGGCATTCTTTGGGATAAATTACACCGAACCTGCGGGATTGGTGTGCAAGGCAAGCATATATTCCTAAAACGTATTTGGATGTGCTGCATTTGGCTACTGCACGCATGCAATTAGAACATGCTGTGCTTGCCTGCGGCAATCTCCTGTGTCAGGTACGCAATGTTGTCAAGGCTCTCATCTGCCAGGTCATACACCTTTTTCCTTAGCACATCGACATCCTCTGGCTTATCTGTGTAAAGCTTTATGTCAAGGTGTTTCGGATCGTCTATCTTCCTGCCTATCTGCGACACTATGGAAACATTGCATTCCTTGACCTGCGGGTAATTGTGAACTATGTCATTGGCTATCTCGTTTGAAAGAATGCTGTATATTTTCCCTATGTGGTTGATCGGGTTCTTGCCGGCCGCAGCCTCAAGGCTCATGTGGCGGAACGGCGTTATGAGCCCATTCACTCTATTGCCTCTGCCTACAGACCCATCGTCGCCTGCCTCGCAGCTTAGCCCTGACTTGGTAATGTAAACCTTGCCATCGTGGCTGTCGCCGTTGTTTATGACCACGTTCACTTCCGTGCCTGAAAGCTTCTTTGCAAAATCCATGACCTCTTTTCTTACAAGGTCCTTCTGCCTTTCGTAATCTTCCATATCTTTTACGTATTGTGCTACAAATGCTATTGCTATAGTAAGAGTAAGCTCTGTGCCGTCGCGCACGGCCATTATCTTTATATCCTCTCCTGTTGACGGATATTTTTTCTTGAATTCTGGGCTGTTCAGCATCTTTTCCGTTTCTAGAACCAGCCTTTCCGTAGAGGTAAACGGCGCAAAACCTATGCCGAAAGAAGTATCATTGGCAAGAGGCACATCAACGCTCCTTTCAAATATCTCGCTTAAATCGGCAGAGCCCTTGACAATCTTTGATTGCATTATTACCTCGTTATCGATATCAAGGAATCTTGTATGCTTCTTTAGGTAGTTTGCTGCAGCGCTCAGGGCTATGTTGTCTACGTCTATGCTGATGCCTTTGTATTCTCTAACGGCCCTTCCTGCAAGAATCACCTCTATCGGCCTTGTTATCTTGCCCGAGCCAAATGCAACTTCAGAGGAACCTCCGACTATAAGCCCTTTATCGACATTGTGGTGGAGTATCTTGCCGGTGGAATTTATGTACTCGTTTGACAGCTCTACGCTAATGTTTTCCATAATGCCGTCAATCAGGCTGTCCGGATGGCCTAAACCTTTTCTCTCCACGTATTCTACCGGCTGTTCTGATACAGGTTTTGAAACGTTTGGTGTTATTCTGATATTCTTCATTTTACCACTTCTGAAGATGCATGAGCATTTACAGTAGCTTATAATAAAAGAAAGGAATAAAGGGGGGTGGCTAAACAAATTTTTACACTGATAAAATTGTTGATGTTGATATACCAGCATCAGCGCCTGCTTATTTGCAGTATCTTGTCAAGCAGCTCTGCCTCCTCGCCGTTCAGCAGGCTTGAGAACTCTCCCTTGAGCAGTTTGGCATCGGTCTCAGTGACCTTTGAGAACAGCGTCTGGCCTTCCTTGACCTGACGGCCAAAAAACGGCTCGTCCATGGATATGGCTACCATGTCTCCTTTTCTCGCCTTTTCAAGCGGCGTGCCTTCGTTCTGTATGCCCTTTATACGCCCCACAAAAACACCTTCTTCGTTTATCATAGGCGTCCCTGGCTTTATTGCTCCTGCAAGCACAGACACCCCGAATATTGCAGGATGCGACACCCTGAAGCAGCTGTTTGGCATTATCTCTATCTGCGCAGGCAGTACAATCCTTTTTTCGATTTCGGAGATCTTGTTTTTCCTTATGCTGTCTGCATACTGCATGTAGTCCTCTACGAGCTTGTATATTATGTTGCTGCTGATCACCTTTATCCCACTCATGGATAATGCGGCTGCAGCATCTTCATCGATTTGCACATTGAATGCCAGGATTGCAGCATATGCAGGGTCTACAGCATTCATCGAAAACGTGTCTATTACGTCGCGTTTTGTTACGTTCCCTATGCCCTTTTTGCTTATTGGCACTTTTGCGCTGCTAAGAAGCTTTGAAAGCGCCTCGATGGTTCCTATAGAATCGGCCTTAAGCACTATGCCGTTTTGCTCGGTTTTGAAGATGTCGCTCAGCTCGGACTTTATTTCGCTTTCGTAATCAGGCACCGATGTGCTTACTATCGGCGACCCAGGCATTGAATCCTCAAGGCCTATTGCACTTATCTTTATCCCTGCTGCGGCGCTGGCATGGTCAATGTTGTAGAACTTGCTTGTTGATTCCACAAGCTCGTGCAGAGGCTTGGGCTTAAGCAGTGCCTTAACCTTCGTAGTGCTGACAGTGCCGTCCAGGTTTGCAAACGCCACGACATCATTCACGCTCAGGGTGCCGTCATACAGTATTACATCGATTGTTGTGCCGAGGCCTTTTATCTCCTTCTTCTCTATTATGCTGCCCTTTGCAGGGCCGTCAATCTCGATGTTGAGCTTTATTTCCAAGAACTTCTGGGAAAGGCCAACAGCAAGCATGAGCAGTTCTGCTATGCCCTCGCCTGTCTTTGCGCTCAGAGGCACTATTGCAAGCTCTTTTTGGAAGTTGGTGACCTTATTGTAGATATCGCTCGAAAAGCCGTACTCGCTTACGCGCCCTATCAGTTCGAATATCTTGGATTCTAGAGCTGCAGCCACTGAAGTTTGCTGCTGCTTTATCGCTTCGGCAAAGCTCTTCGAGCCTGTGTTGCGCCATCCAGTTATCAGGTCTATCTTGTTTGCAGCTATTATGAACGGTGTCTTATACTCTTTCAATATGTCTATCGCTTCAACGGTCTGCGGCTGGAAGCCCTGCATTATGTCTACGACAAGTATTGCCAGGTCGGCAACGCTGTCGCCCCTCCTCCTCAGGTTGGTAAAGGCTTCATGGCCAGGAGTGTCTATGAAAAGCAGCCCTGGTATCTTTATATCGGAAGTGCCGAATTGGATGCCTCCGCATATGCGGCGTATCGTATCGAGAGGGACCTCGCTTGCGCCTATGTGCTGGGTTATGCCTCCTGCTTCCTTGGCAGTTATCGCGCTGTTGCGTATCTTGTCCAGGAGCGTGGTCTTGCCATGGTCGACGTGGCCCATGACGCATATTATAGGTTGCCTTATCATGAATATGCACCTTGAAAGAACGACGAGCCCACAAACGCTCGGGCTCATGTTTTGAGAATAAACGCCTTCGGATTAATTATTGGCATAATAGCTATTTAGCGCTTGCTGTGCTGTGCCTGGGTCGCCGGCTGCCGCATTGCAGGTCGATGGGCTTTGCTGGCGGCATTGCTGCTGCCGCTAAACGAGCTTTGCGAAAGGCATAAAAATTCTCGTTTAGCAACTCAAAGAGTAATATTTAGGGGTATCAAAAAAAGTGATACAATGCAGGAAAAAACACTGGTGCTCGTTAAGCCGGATGGCGTAAAACGAGCGCTCATCGGCAGAGTGATATCAAAATTTGAAGATGCAGGCCTTAAAGTCGTAGCTTTGAAGATGGTTCTTCCGACTAAGGAGCTTGCAGAAAAACATTATCCACTTGATGAGGAGTGGTATACAAACGCATGGAAGAATACCAAAAAAGGCTACGATGAGAAGGGCATAGAGTTCAAAGAAACGCCTCTTCAGTTGGGCACGCGCGTAAGGGGATGGCTGGTAGAAGCTTTGACAAGCGGGCCCGTAGTGGCGATGGTCATCGAAGGCAATGATGCGGTAGCTGCAGTAAGGAAGCTTGCTGGTGCAACCGCCCCGAATCGTGCAGACCCGTCGACTATACGCGGTATGTATTCGACAGATTCGTATGACCTCTCAGATTCCAAAAAGAGGGTGCTCAAGAATGTAGTGCATGCATCTGATTCTGTCCCAAATGCCAACAAAGAGATCTCGGTATGGTTTGGCGGAAAAGAGATAATTAGCTACGACAGGGCGGATGCGGAAGCGCTTTATTGAGCTTCCAGCATTTACTGAAGCAATAGAGAACTAGCGAATTTATTCAATGAAAATGTTACTCTATCAAGCCGTAGCCAGTGAGCTTCCAGCGCTGCGATATATTTCGCATTATAGCTATCTTTGAGCCGCCGAGCGCGCATACTGGGTGCTTTAGGTCGAATTTTATCTTGTCACGCTTTGCGCTTCTCACATATCCGACAACTGTAAGGGTGCCAACGCTAAGTATCATCGGCTCGTTCTCCGAAATGCCGCGCTCTTCGATATCCTTCCTGTTTAGCGAATAATACCTTATGCTGAGCGACGATACGACTTCCGGGAGCTTTCCAGGCGCGCCAAGGAGGTTTCCGACAAGGCCGTCAGCTTTTGTGTAGTACGGGTCCAGCTCCGTAGATATGCCTATAAGGCCGCCTGGCTGCGCCTCCTCCAGCTCGTCTGTGCCATTGCTTATGCCGCGCACATACGTTATCGCCGGCTTGTATACATCCTTCTTTGATTTTGAGGCAAGCTTGATTCCTGGCCTTATCTCTATCTTATCGCCTATGCGCAGCCTTCCCTTTATTATCGTGCCTCCTACAACCCCGCCTTTCAGGCTGCCTGGCTTGGCGCCCGGCTTGTTTATGTCGAATGACCTTGCTATGTACATTAGCGGATCTGCCTCCGGGTCGTTCTGCGGTTTTGGCATATTGACTATGGCTTCAAGCAGTACATCCATGTTTATGCCCTTGCTCGCAACTACAGGTATGATCGGTGCGCCCTCTATGACACTGCCCTTGAGAAAATCCTTTATCTGCTTGTAATTTGCCAAGGCTGCTGCCTTGCCTACAATGTCAACCTTGCTCTGCACAACTATTGCGTTTTTTATGCCGAGCAGATTTATGACCATTAGGTGCTCCTTTGTCTGCTGCATCGGGCATGGCTCATTCGCAGCTATAACAAAGAGGATGGCGTTTATTATGTTTGCACCCGCTATAGCAGTAGCCATAAGCGTTTCGTGCCCTGGCGCATCGAGTATAGATATGCGCATTATGGGCTCTGCCTTAGAGCCGCACTGCTCGCATGTATCTCCCACAGTATACGCTTGCGGCGCGGCACAATCAGGGCACTTCTTTATTATTGTATCGGCATAGCCAAGCTTTATTGTCATATTGCGCTTTAGGCTTTCGCTATGCCTGTCTGTCCATACGTGGGTAAGCGCCTGCACTAGCGTTGTCTTGCCATGGTCGACGTGGCCCAAGGTCCCTATGTTCAATGCACTCTGCTTTATGCTATCCAGCTAATCACTCCTGCCCCTTATTTCTGCGCCTCTGCCTTTTCTTCGGCTTTCTTTTCCTTTTGCGGTATGATTTCGCTTATGCTCTTGTCGCCGTACTTGGTTATCACGGTGTTTATCTGCTCCGTAGACTCGCTTATGGTGCTGCCTGATACCGTGAGCCTTCGAAACTCGCCCTTGTTCCTGCCCGAAAGGGCTATCCTTTTCAGCACCTGCCTCTTTGCTGTGCCCTGTATGCTGTTTTCCATTGGAAAGCCGCTCTTGTCAGAGCCGCCGGTTATCTTCAGCACGTAGCCCTGCAGGCCGATTACGGCGCCGTCTATCTCGTCGCCGATTCTTTTGTTCAGCAGCGCTGCAACCATGTCTGAGCTGACCTCCGCCTGGCCGGTCAGCCCTGTCTTCTTGTCGGAATATACTATTTTCATCTTCTCACTTCAGTAAGATTATCGCTAAAATCATTTGTGCAAATGCGGCTTTACCTGTACATGTTTTCTGGCTCCTCCTTGAAGCGCCTGATGCGCTCCGCAAGCTCCTTAGGTACTGTAGGCCTGATTTCTGAAAGCGCATTGTCGAAATCGGCTTTCGTAACCTGGGCGCGGCCGCTGCGTATGGCGTTCATGCCTGCCTCGCGCGTAAGGTTTTCGATTTCCGCGCCGGTATAGCCTTCAGTAGCCTTTGCCAGCTCATTGAGGTTTACGTCTTTTGCCAGGGGCATGCGCCTGGTATGCACCTTGAGTATGGCAAGCCTGGCCTCCTCGTTAGGCATGGGCAGCTCTATTATCTTGTCGAACCTTCCAGGCCTCAGAAGCGCAGGGTCTATTATGTCAGGCCTGTTCGTGGCGGCAACTACCACTATATTCTTCAGGTCGCTCAGGCCGTCCAGCTCTGTCAATAATGTGTCTACAACGCGTTCTGTAACCATCGAATCCGAAGAATCGCCGTTGCGCGTATAAGCTATCGAATCTATCTCGTCTATGAATATTATGCATGGTGCTGCCATCTTTGCCTTCCTGAACAGCTCGCGCACGGCCTTCTCGCTTTCGCCGACATATTTGCTGAGCAATTCCGGTCCCTTTATGGATATGAAGTTTGATTCGCGCTCCGTTGCAACCGCTTTTGCGAGCATCGTCTTGCCCACTCCTGGGGCGCCTACCAGCAATATGCCTTTCACAGGGCGTATGCCCATGTCTGTGAAAGCCTTTGGATTTTTTATAGGAAGCTCCACGGCTTCCTTGAGCTGCGCCTTTACGTCCTCCAGGTCTCCGACGTCAGCCCAATGCACGTTTGGCCTTTCCACGAACACTTCCCTAAGCGCGCTAGGCTGTATGCTGTTGAAGGCCTCCATAAAGTCGTCCTTGGTGACTTCCAGGCTCACAAGAAGCTCGTTTGGCACAGAGCGCTTGTCAAGTATCTTGGGCAGTATGCGCCTGAGCGTAGCCATTGCAGCTTCCCTTGCCAAGGAAGTTATGTCCGCCCCGGTAAATCCGTGGGTCATGTCGGCAAGGTCGTCTATATTAACGTCCTTCGATATTGGCATGTTCCTTGTGTGTATCTGCAGTATCTCCTTCCTTGAGTTCCTGTCCGGAACGCCTATCTCTATCTCCCTGTCGAACCTCCCAGGCCTGCGCAGCGCTGGATCTATGGCATTCTGCCTGTTTGTAGCGCCTATCACGATGACCTGGCCGCGTGAGCTCATTCCATCCATGAGCGTCAGCAGCTGCGACACCATGCGCCTCTCAACTTCGTTTGTTGCTTCCTCGCGCTTTGGCGCTATGGCATCTATTTCATCCATAAATATTATTGTTGGGGCCTTCTCCTTGGCCTCTTCGAATATGCTCCTAAGCCTTTCTTCGCTTTCACCGACGAATTTGCTCACAAGCTCAGGCCCAGATATGTCTATGAAATTGGCATCGCTTTCGTTCGCAACGGCCTTTGCAAGCAGGGTCTTGCCTGTGCCTGGAGGGCCGTAAAGCAGCACGCCCTTTGGCGGCTCTATGCCAAGCCTCTCGAACAGCTCCGGATACCTTATCGGAAGCTCTACCATCTCCCTTATTTTCTGTATCTCGTTCTTAAGCCCGCCAATATCTTCGTAGTGCACGTCGCCTATGCGCACTATGGACTCAGAAACAGGTTCGTTCTTGACCACGACCTCGGTGCTCTGCGTGACGCGTACTACGCCATGCGGCACTACCTGTGCAACCACGAAATTGAAAACGTAGCCGAACATTGGAACTGGCACAACGTCGCCTTTCACTAGCGGCTTGTTTTCAAGCTTGTTCTTCGCATACTCGGCAAAATCAGGCGATATTGGGGTTCGCTGATTCTGCGGCGGAGCAAGTACCACTCTTTCCGCATCGTTTACGTCGGCCTTTGTGACAAACACCTTGTCGCCTATGCCCACGCCTATGTTTTGCCTTATGTAGCCATCGATTCTTATGAAGTCCAGTCCTTCATCCTGCTGGCTGGCCTGCCATACTATTGCTGCGGTGCTCCGGCGTTTGCCTTTTATCTCTACTATGTCGCCAGATATGACGTTTAGCATCTTTCTTGCTTTCGAATCTATCCTGGCTATGCCCCTGCCGTCATCGGTAACCAGTGCGCCAGCAATAGTCAATTCTATACCATTAACCAAAAAAACACCTCGTATATGCAGGCATCCCTGCCAGAATCAGCCCCCTGCCTCTTCTGCAGACGGCACGGCCAAGCTGTGGGTGCGATGCCTTTACAATCTTGCTTTTATTGTTAAAGTATTAAGATTTTAGCTTTTTAAACTTTGCTTACCTAGCGGCTTTGTTGAAAAAGTCAAATTTTGTTGATAAAGTCTCAAAGATTTGATAAAGTAAGACTGAATCAACAAAGCAGGCATTTGGACTTGTTCAGAAGCTTTTTTAGTAAGGTACAGCTAGGCATGATGGCCCTTTTCACGAGCCTTCATGGCTGCATATGCGACTATTATGATTGCCAGAATGACTATTACAACGATTATAGTGTATTCTTCATAGTTTGGAGTTGGCTTTGCAACCGGCAGTATCGTTGTTGTGGCAACAGTGGTCACTGTTGTTGTTACGTTTTGCGTTGTTGCAACTGCAATTATAGATGGTGCAGAAGCGAAGAATGCGATGCTGCATGCACTTTGGTTGATTGAATAGCTGGTTACTGGCATCCAGGTGCCATTTACAAGCGTCAGTGGCTTTATCTGCGATGGATTTAGAGAGCACGCATATGTCACTGTAGTGTTGATTGCAGGCACCTTCGGCGTTGCGGATATGTTGAAGCCTGAAATTGCGTGATAGCCTATAGGCACGGAAGGCATCGTTGATGTTACGTTCTTTATCGTTACATCTTCTGTAATGTTCTTTGTGTAGTTGGAATATATGTTAAGCGCTATGTGCAGTTGCGTTATTGTTATTTTTGATCGTTCATGGGGCGCTATATTCAGCGATACTTCATAGCCCTTGTTTGTAATGGATATTGATGGAGGTGTTGTAGTAGTTACGGTTGTAGTGGTCGTTGTAGTAGTCGTAGTAGTAGTCGTAGTGGTTGTTGGGATTATCCTTTTCAAATAATATGCACTGTAGGAACCGCCAGTGGTTGTGTAATTTGTGCCGCATGGCGTTGAATCCAGAAGGCCGTATGTATTGTTTGAAACGTAGAAATTGCCGTTTGCGGTGAAAGCGCATGCAAAATTGAACCTGAAGTAGTAATGCACTGGGAACGATATCTCTGCAGGCAGCTGATTCTGGTAATACGTTATGTTCAGCACCTTTGCATTGTCTGAATAGTTTATCAAGTATACGTCAAACACGCTCCTGTTTGATGCGTACGTTTTATTTACATTGTCTGTTATGTAGAGCGATGATGTTGAAGATGATGGATGCACAGGCGCAGGGGTTATCGTCAATGTTCTAGACACTGACGCAGATGTGTAGTTTGCATTGCCAAGGGTATTGGCAGTTATTATATAATTGCCTGCCGCTGGACCAACAGCAAAATCATTGCTGGAGTAGAACGAACTTACCAAAGCGTTATTTACAAAGGCATTTGCCTGCAACTGGTTGTTATACGTTGATATTTCGGCTTCGGCAGTAGCTGTCGAACCGTTATAGACAAAATTTTGCGGGAAAACGGGAAATGTTATCGATGGAGAGGCCTTCGCAATCGTGAAGTTCTTTTTTATGGCGTTGGATGTATAATTCCCGTTTCCCGTAGTATTGAAGACTACTGAATAATCCCCCGCGCCTTCATGCGCAGTGAACGTTATTGTATTTGATGCAAATGTTGAATTCGCAACCACATTGCCATTTATGTAAAGGTATCCCTTCAACTGGTTGCCAAAGGAATTTATGGAAGCAGTGATTAGGCATCCCGCAGAGCCACTGTACGTGTAGTTGCTGCACACATTCAACTGCAGCATCGGGGAGGTCTTTGCGATTGTGAACGACGCTGAGATGGTGTTTGAGGTATAGTTTGCATTGCCCGATGTATTGGCAGTAAGCGAATATGTTCCTGCAGCAGAGAATTTATGCGAGCCAAACCCGGTATTTATTATGCTGACTGTATTGTTATTAGAGTTTGTAACGTATGCATAGGCGCCGTTGGGGGAGAAGGCTATGCCGTACGATCCGTCAAAGCCGGAGATGGTTGAAATTATGGAACGTGTAGAGGTATTGACTACGCTGACTGTGTAGTTATATTCGTTTGCCACGTAGACATAGGCGCCGTTGGGGGAGAAGGCTACACTGAATGGCTCACTAAAGCCGGAGATGGTTGAAATTATGGAACGTGTGGAGGTATTGACTACGCTGACTGTACCGCTATAGTAGTCCGCAACGTATGCATAGGCGCCGTTGGGGGAGAAGGCTACGCCAGATGGTCCGTCGAAGACGGAGATGGTTGAAATTATGGAACGTGTAGAGGTATTGACTATGCTGATATAACTGTTAAAGTTAGAGTTCGTAACGTAAGCATAGGCGCCGTTGGGGGAGAAGGCTATGCCTTCCGGATTAGAGAAGCCGGAGATGGTTGAAATTATGGAACGTGTGGAGGTGTTGACTACGCTGACTGTGTTGTTACCTTCATTTGCCACATATGCATAGGCGCCGTTGGGGGAGAAGGCTATGCCGGTTGGACTACTGAAGCCGGAGATGGTTGAAATTATGGAACGTGTGGAGGTATTGACTATGCTGACTGCGTTGTTGCCTGGATCGGCCACATATGCATAGGCGCCGTTGGGGGAGAAGGCTACGCCATTTGGATTACTGAAGCCGGAGATGGTTGAATTGTGTATTCCTATTATGGTGTTCGATACAAGCGCGTTATTGGCATAAAGACTTACAGGTATCTGGTTAAGCTGGGTGAATGTACCATAGCGGGTTAAAACGGATGAACCATTGTAGATTGTATTTCTTGGAGTATTGAGCAATACAGCAGGCACAGCCTTGAGTATTGATATCTTTATAGAGTTGGGAATAATATCGTTATAGACTGTTATTGTGTTGGTGCTGTTCAAAAAGTCATTCTGCATCTTGCTAGATATGGTATATAGGTAATTTCCAGCAGTAGCAAATAAAGAATTTGATGGCATCTGCACTTTTAGGGAATTGCCATTGTTATAAGTTATGATGTTGCCAGTGCCGGAATTGAAATTGAATGCGAGCGAATTCAATACGTTGCCAGAAATCGAATTGCTTTTTAAAGAAGCAGTAATTGACGGAGCCTTAGCGTTGTATGCATACGAAGTAGTTGTTGCTGATGTATTTATAGCAATTGATTCGTTGATCACGTTAAATGCAATGGATAACGAATTCGATGTATAATTGGCATTGCCCAATGTATTTGCAGTAAGCGAATATGTTCCTGCAGCAGAGAATTTATGCGAGCCAAACCCGGTATTTATTATGCTGACTGTGTTGTTATAATAGTTCGTAACGTATGCATATGCACCGTTAGGGGAAAAGGCTACGCCAGATGGTCCGTCAAAGCCGGAGATGGTTGAAATTATGGAACGTGTAGAGGTATTGACTATGCTGACTGTCTTGTTATAATAGTTCGTAACGTATGCATATGCACCGTTAGGGGAAAAGGCTACGCCAGATGGTCCGTCAAAGCTGGAGATGGTTGAAATTATGGAACGTGTAGAGGTATTGACTATGCTGACTGCGTTGTTGCCTGGATCGGCCACATATGTATAGGCGCCGTTAGGGGAGAAGGCTATGCCTTCCGGATTAGAGAAGCCGGAGATGGTTGAAATTATGGAACGTGTAGAGGTGTTGACTACGCTGACCTCGCCGTTAAAATTATAGTCCGTAACGTATGCATAGGCGCCGTTAGGGGAGAAGGCTACGCCATTTGGATTACTGAAGCCGGAGATGGTTGAAATTATGGAATGTGTGGAGGTGTTGACTACGCTGACTGTACTGCTATCGTAGTTAGTAACGTAAGCATAGGCGCCGTTGGGGGAGAAGGCTATGCCGTACGGTCCGTCAAAGCTGGAGATGGTTGAATTGTGTATTCCTGTTAAGGTATTTGATACAAGCACATTATTGATATAAAGACTTACAGGTATTTGGTTTAGTTGCGTAAATGTGCCGTAAGCAAAAGTCATTTTGTCCAAAGGCACTGATATGCTCAGAGGCGGTGAGGCTTTTGTGATGGAAATTGTATTTGACACTACGTGGCCGATTGCGCCTTGAGCAGAGTCTAAAGGCACCAAATTCACGGAATTGGTGCTTATTGCGTTTATTGCGTAGGAATTGCCTGCAATCACGTTGGAATTTAAATAGTGTATCGTGCCATACGCCTCGAAATCGAATGTAGAGGCAGTGTTTGCGGTCAAAGTGTTTGCAA